>NZ_DASQPW010000166.1:0-33516 GCF_035643755.1 Stackebrandtia sp.
TGGCCGACAGGGCACGCGAAGTCGGCAAGCGATTCGACATCCCGAAACGACACCTGCCCAAAAGGCGACTCAGGGCCGTCATCGCACTCGGTTTGTTCCCCCTGTTGTGGGTGCTACCGAGGTGTGGGGAGTGCGGGCAACCCTGGCCCTGCACACCACTCACCGACCACTACAGACACACACTGGGGTGGGCAGGAGACCTGAGCGCGAAATACAAGGCCATGTCCACGAAACGCCGTCGTCTCAAGGAAGCCAAGAGGAACCCGACAGCCATCTCGCATCGCGCTAAACGACGACGCTGGGGGAGATAACGCGACGGCAGACGCAACTCCCCCTCGCGCAGCCACTTAACGAACGACAGGTTCACGAGGGTCTGCCGTCCCGACATGGTCAACCCCGTCGGGACGGCAGACCAAGCCCCTGGCCCAACGCAGCCGGGCAAGCAGCGACATGTTCACGAATGTCGGCAGCGCGGTGACAGAGCTGATGGTGATGGCTGACCACGACGGGGCGGCAACCATCGACACCTCGAGTACGAGTAAAACGCATTCATGGTCAACATCCACATCAGAGACGTCTCCGAAAAGGTCAGAGACAACCTGGCCGCCTCGGCGCGGGAACGCGGTCAATCGATGCAGACTTACATCAAGCATCTGTTGGAAGAAGACTCGCAACGCCACGACAACGCCCGCCTGTTGGAGAACCTGGCAGCAATGGGTGGCGGGTACTCAAGGGACACTAACCACTAACTGTCGGACAACACCGCACGACAATGCCCCGTCGAGGCATCACCAAACAGCCGTCACGCGACGGCGGGCGCCTGCCGTCAGCGCCCCACCGCTCCGTCGAGGCGCTCGCGGATGATGTCGGCGTGGCCCGCGTGGCGAGCCGTCTCCTCGATGAGGTGGAACAGGATCCAGCGCATGCTCGACGTGGGTATCGACCCTTCGATCGAGCGGACGCTCAGGGCGTCCAGGTCCTCGCATGCCTCGATGACCGCGTCGACTCGATCCCAGGTCGCTCGGTACATTGCGGACAGACTGGCGATGGTGTCGTTGTCGTTCAAGGGTTCGAGGCGTTCCCACTCGGGATACTCGTCGCCCTTGTAGAACCAGATCACCCAATTGATCTCGACGGCGTTGACGTGTTTGAGGAGCCACAACAGATTCGTCCCCGACTCGACGCCAGGGGTGCGGGCCTGTTCCTCGGTGAGCCCGTCCAGCTTGGAGAGCATGGACCCGCGCAGGTAGCGCAGGTACGTCAACATGGTGGTTTTTTCGTCGCTGTTGATGTAGGGCGGGTTGGCGTCGGTTCGGGTATCGGCCATGCGACAGGTTAACCCGCGTCGTCGGGGACGCGGGACGACTTTTAGCGGCCCACGGCGCCGTCGATCTGTTCGCGCAGGATGTCGGCGTGGCCCGCGTGCCGAGCGAGCTCCTCGATGAGGTGAACCAGCACCCAGCGCATGCTCGGGGCCGTTGACTTGCTGCCGCGAATCGTTCGCACACCAGGGGAGTCCAGATCCCCGCAGTCCTCGACCACCGCGTCGACGCCTGGCTGGACCAACCTCACACACGACTTAGCGGCAGGTCCATACGGCCAGCTGGGAATGCTGCCATTCGGTGCCCACGACGACCTTGCCGTCTTGGGAGACGGCGCCCATCTCGTTGATTCCTTCGTCGGGGTTTCGCGGAGCGTCGGGGACTCCGGGCAGGCGGTGCGGGTGGGTGCCGAGGACGCTGAAGTCGCCCGCGGTGGACAGACCGAAGAGCACTCCGTGGTTGTCGATGAACCCGTACGGCGTGGCGTTGACGGCATCGGAGATGTCGAGTGCCTCATATTCGTGGCCGTCGCGGTAGTTCACCCGGTCGTACCGTTCGCCGCCGTGGGTGGTGATCAGCACCCAGTCGCCGGCGATGGCATCGCCCGTCGCACCGCTCGACTTGTCGGCGAGCACCCTTCTGCCGGTGCCGTCCGAACTCCAGATCCATGGGCCGGTCAGCGTGTCACTGTCGTACACGGTGCCGAGGATGGTGCCGTCGGTGGAAATGCCCGTGACATCGGCATCGGGACCGCCCTTGGGGAGCTGCAGTCTTTTCGCGGTCGTGGTGCCGGGGGCCCAGAGGTACGGCGTCGAAGCCATGGACTCCTCGCCGGTGTAACGGCTGGAGAATCCGGCGATCGTGCCGTCGTTGGCGATGTATACGGCATCGGTTCCCAGCGAGCCCTTCGGTAGGTCGTCGGGCAGTTTGAGCATTTCGACCTTGCCGTCGACGTACCGCCAGGGGGTGTCGCGCGTCGCGCTGTCGCCCGAGCCCACCACCACTCCCGAGTCGTTCACCTGGGGAGCGTTGACCTCGGTGTCGGGGGCGGGGTTCTTGACGGTGGTGGT
The DNA here is from genome assembly GCF_035643755.1 of Stackebrandtia sp. Classification (NCBI taxonomy): domain Bacteria; kingdom Bacillati; phylum Actinomycetota; class Actinomycetes; order Glycomycetales; family Glycomycetaceae; genus Stackebrandtia; species Stackebrandtia sp. The sequence goes on from NZ_DASQPW010000166.1 coordinate 2,393, forward strand.
CTTGCCGTTGTGCCACAGCACGAACCCGTTTTGGAGGCCGCTGGTGCTGGCGAGCACCCCGACAATGTATTCGCCGTTGGGGCTGACGCCGGTGACACTCATGGGCGCGTCAAAGGTGTCGAGGCGATAGGAATCCGGGTCACAGGCGCCCCGGGGTTCGAATGTGGACTGTATTGGGGTGGCGAACTTGCCGCTCGGCGGGCCGCCGGAGTGGCGGTTGACCATGACGACCACCACGGTCGCCGTTACCACCACAACCAGCGCGATCGCTCCGGTCACCCACCACCGAAGGCGCGGCTTTCGGCGGACCTCGGCGGGGGGCCATGATTCCGTTTCCATCTCCATGGGATGCGCCGGGGATGCGGACAGTTCCTCCCCGGCGTGGCGCGTTTGGGCACCACCCGCACACGCCCTAGCGCAAGAAGCGGGTGGACTAGGGCGTGTCCTCCAGCCTCACCATCGCCGCCATCATGATCTGGCCGCCATGATCCACACGACACGCCCTAGCCCGTCGCCGCGGGCACAATGGCCAGATGCGTGGACGGATACCTGGTGACCCGAAGGCCGATCGCTGGTCGCGGCACGACTGGTGGGGCGTGGTGCTCGACGCGCCCGACGCCCGCCGACTGGCCGAGTTCTACGAGCGGATCACGGGCTGGGAACTGCGGGCCGACGAGGACGACTTCGTGACCCTGGGGCCGCCCGAGGGGGTGGCGTACCTGGCGTTTCAGACCCAGCGCGATCCCGACTTCGCCGCCCCGACGTGGCCTGCCGCCGAGGGGAGGCAGCAGATGATGATGCACCTCGACTTCGAGGTGTCCGATCTGGACGCCGCCGTGGCCGACGCCGTCGCGATGGGCGCCCGAGCGGCCGAGTTCCAGCCGCAGGACGACGTGAGGGTGATGCTGGACCCCGCGGGCCACCCCTTCTGCCTGTACGCGGCGACGGACGCTGACTAGGGACTTGGGGCTGGTCGTGGCGGGACAGGTCCCGTGGGCCACTGCGTACTGTGCGTTGGCATGGCTGAAGTGTCGCGGGGGATGACTCGCCGAGAGGTCAAGCGTCTGTTGGGAAAGCCTACGGACAAGATCACCACCAGGCAGTTCCTGAGAAGTTATTCCAGTGTGGTGAGCTTCGGTGGGGTGCTCGGTCGTTCGGAGGCCTGGCTCTATGTGAATGTGCCGAAGACGGGAAGCAGCACCTTCGTCATGTTCGAGAGGGGACGGGTCACCGAGGTGCAGGTCCGACAGTAGGTCCCGCGTATCGCCTCAACGTCTCCGCGGGTTCTTGATCCACACACTATGTAGCTTCTCTCTCATGGTGGGGCAGGAGGGCGGGATGAGCCGACCGCACCCGCCCCAACCGACGTCGATGATGCGATCGCCCTCGGGCGTGGACTCAGATGCGTTGCGGCACCGAGGATTGCGTCACGCCGAGGGCGTGGGGCCAGGCTGCACGGGGACCTGCTGCTCGTGGCGGGTGCCGAAGGCGCGGTAGATGCTCCACCCGCCGTAGCTCGCGATCCCCAGGCCGATGACCATGCCGAACCAGCCCATCCTGTGGTTGTCGGCGTTCTGCTCGCTCATGCTCCTGGTCGTCGAGCTGCCCGCCTGGCTCGAGACGCACTCGTCTCCCGCGTTCATGGTCTGGCCGCCGCAGTCGACGTCGTTGGAGGTCACCGAGTAGATGCCGTAGCCGAGGATGAGCAGGCCGATGACCAGGGCCATGATCGCGCTGAGCTTTTGTTGGGCGGGCGAACGTCTTTTCGCCATGGCGCTTTCATTTACCTAATACATGGAAATGTGTGAGACGGCACCCTAGCGGAGGGACCGGTGTCACCCCGCTTCCACCTCCGCTAATCCGCCGCCCACCAGTGCGAGGAGCTTCGCAACCGCACGCGTCCTAGGGTGAATCATGCGCACCGTACTTTCTGGAATCACCGTCGACTGTGCCGACCCCCAACGGCTGGCGACCTTCTGGGGCGAGCTCCTCGGGCGCGAGGAGGCGCCGACGCTGCCTGGCTGGAGCCAGGTCGGCGCCGACGACGACACGGTGCCGAGGATCAACTTCCAGCCCGTCCCCGAACCCAAGAGCGGCAAGGCCCGCATTCACCTTGACGTCACTGTGGACGACATCGACGAGGGCGTGCGGACGGTGATCGCCCTCGGCGGTCGCTCGCTCGATGAGCGTCACGACTACGCCGAGGGCGTGGTGGTGGTGATGGCCGACCCCGAGGCGAACGAGTTCTGCCTGGTCCAGTACTACGACGCGTCCTAGCGCCGCACCGTGTACTTCAGGTGGGTGGCGCGCTTGCCCGCCACGATCTCGGGGTCGCCGAGGCGGTGGGGGGCGTCGGTGAGGTTGGCGAAGTACGGGATTCCCCTGCCCAGCAGCACGGGAACCAGGCTGACGTGGATCTCGTCCAGCAGGCCCAGATCCAGGGCCTGGGCGGCGATCGAGGGGCTGGCGACGCACACGCCCTTGTCGCCCGCGATCTTCCGCGCGGCGGCGATTCCCGACTCCACGTCGGGGGCGAAGCTGGTGTTCGGCCAGCGCTCGGGGTTGTCGACGCCGCGGTGCGTCACCACGACCACGGGGGCGCCGATCGGGTGGTTGTCGCCCCAGCCGTCGGTGATGTCGAAGAGGTGGCGCCCGGACACCAGGGCGCCCGAGGTCGACACGATGCCGCTCAACATGTCGGCGCTGTCGGCGTCCAGGTGGAACGCGATGTCGGAGTTGGCGGTGGGGACGCTGACGTCGCCCGCGCCGTACCAGCCGAACAGCTCCTCGATCCCGTCGTCGGGGTCGGCGATGAAACCGTCCAGCGACATCGTCATGTGTGAATAAACCTTGCCCATGATGGCCTCCAAAATCGGTGTCACGGGTATAGACCGACGCGGGGGCCGAAACTCATCGCTCAGCGCCCCACTTTTCCGTCGATCCGTTCGCGCAGGATGTCGGCCTGTCCCGCGTGGCGCGCGGTGTCTTCGATGGTGTGGACGAGGATCCAGCGCATCGTGGGCGGCGGCTCGCCCTCGTTGGCGACGCGGCGGCCGGGGGCATCGAGATCGGTGCAGTCGGCGATGATCTGGTCGATGCGCCGGGAGACGTCGCGGTAGCGGGCGACCACGCCGCAGACGGTGTCGGCGTCGGTGACGGGCGGAAACGAGTCCCACGGCTCGTCGGCGGTGCCGCGGTAGGCCCACTCGATCCAGTTCAGCTCGCCCAGCGGCAGGTGCTTGACGATCCACAACAGACTCGTGCCCGACTCCACGCCGGGGGTGCGGGCCTGCTCCTCGGTGAGACCGTCCAGTTTGGCGATCACCGACTCGCGCAGGTAACGCAGGAACGCCAACAGGGTGGCCTTCTCGTCGCCGATGATGGACGGTGGACGGACGTCGCCGCGGGGCTCGCTCATGCCCACAGGCTAGCGATCAGTTCGTCCCCGCCAGCGAGGCGGGAACGGGCAGCGCGCTGCCCGCCACGAACTTCTTCCAGCTCAGGTTGAACGAGGTGTAGCCGTCCATGTAGGGCAGTTTCACGCCCGTGCCCTTGACGACGACGGGCGTGCCGACGTCCACGAAGTCGTAGACCCACTTGGCATTCGACGGCGAGACGTTGACGCAGCCGTGCGAGGTGTCGGTGTTGCCCTGCGCCCACACCGACCACGGCGCCGAGTGGATGAACTGGCCGCCCCAGGTGAGGCGCTCGGCGTACTGCACCGTCACCTTGTAGCAGTTGTCGCCACCCTGGTGGCCGCCGCAGCCGGGCTCGTGGGTGGTGTCGAAGACCGTCGACGGCGCGCGGCTCATGATCACCATGGTTCCCGTGTAGCTCTCGTGGCCGGGCTTGCCGAGGCTGACGGGGATCTTGCGGACCACCTTGCCGTTCTTGTACGCCAGCATCCGCTTCCTGTGGTCGCTGACGGTCAGCTCGCGGTCGGTCTTGTCGACGGTGAAGGTGGAGCGGATGTCCTGGGCGCCATAGGAATGGTGGCCCAGCGGCAGGCCGCCCAGACCGAGCCGCACCGACACCTTGGTGCCGGGTTTCCAGTAGTGCCGCGGACGGTATTCCAGGTGCGAGCCGTTGAACCAGTGCCACACCCCGGGCTGGCTGGGCTCGCTCGTGACGAACAGCCGCTTCTCCACATTGGCGCGTTGGGTCTTGGAGACGCTGAACTCCAACGGGAAGTCCAGCACCACGGGCATGGCCTTGCCGAACGTGGCGCGATCGGTGTTGGCCAGGGTGGCGGGGACGCGGTGGGACGGCTTGCCCATCGTGGTGAACGTGGACGTCTTCGTCACCGTGCGGTGGTAGTCGTCGACGGCGGTGACCCTGGCGGTGTACGTCGAGTGGTACGCCAGGCGCTTGGCGGGAACCCAGCTGGTGCCGTCCTCGCGCAGCGCGCCCGCCACGGGCTTTCCGTCCTTTGTGGCCAGTGACGCCTTGATCAGGGTTCCGTTGTGCAGATTGATGTTGACCTCGGACGCCACGGGCACCTTCGTGTCGTCGGCGCGTGGCGTCACGGTCAGGTCCGCCGCCGACTTGAGGTCCTCCTTGGTGGGCTTGACCACCTTGGCCTCGGCGCACGCCGACACCAGCGCCAGCGCGGTCACACCCACCAACACCGATACGTATCCCCGCTTGAATTTCCCGCTCCCCATGCAGGTCACGGTACCCATACGGAGGTGAACTGGCGGTGATTCGGGGCAAGAAGGGGGGCGATGGACGGGATTAATGAAACTTGCTATAGTGCAAAATGCATTAAGAAGGGAGAGCGACAATGGTGGGACGACGCAAGGGACCGAGCCTGGTCGAGCTGACGGCGCTGGCCCTGCTCACGCAGGGGCCGCGGCACGCCTGGGACCTGCATCGGTTCATTGTCGACACTCACAAGGACTTCGTCACCGGGCTGCCGCGCAGCCTGTACCACGCGATGAACCGCCTCGCCGGCGACGGCCTGGTGGCGCCCGTGGAGACCACCCGCGAGGGCAACCGTCCCGAACGGACGGTCTACGAGATCACCGAGGACGGACGCGCCTTCCTGGCCACCCAGCTGCGCCAACTCCTGGAGACGCCCGGGCGCGACACCGAGCCGTTCGTGGCGTCGCTGTCGCTGTTCGGGTGCCTGTCGGAGACCGACGTGTCGCGGGCGCTGCGCACCCGCGCTGCCGTCCTCGAGGGCCAGACCCGCTCGGCCGAGCAGACCATCGCGGGCCTCACCGAGACGGGCCTGCCTCGCGTCCTGCTGCTGGAACTCGACTACGAACGCAGCCGCGCCGACGCCGAACTGGCGTGGGTGCGCGCCCTCATCGCCGACATCGACGCCGGCCAGATCACCTGGACCGGTTCGCTCCCCGAATTTCCCTGAGAGAAAGGAACACCCATGTCTCACGAGGTCGCACCACTGCTGGACGCCCTGGCCGACGCCTGGAACGCCGGCGACGGCACCGCCTACGGTCAGCTGTTCACCGAAGACGCCGACTACGTCACCTTCTTCGGCATGCACATGGAGGGCCGCGAGGCCATCGCCGAATCCCACCGCATGCTGTTCGCGGGTCCGCTCAAGGGCTCCCGGATGCCGAGACACGGGTCGCCGAAGGTGCGCATGCTGTCCGACGACGTGGCGTTCCTGGTGGCCAAGGGCGGGTTGTCGACGACGGGAGCCGACGTCCCCGACGCCGACCGCGGCTCCGTCATCTCCCTCACCGCGGTGCGCGGCGCGGACGGCTGGAAATTCGCGTCATTCCAGAACACCAGGGTGTCGAACCCCGGCGCCTAGGATGTGGTGACGTTCTCCAGCCTCGCGAAGGGACGTCATGTATCCGAACTACGCGGCCGCGGCCGAGCTGTACGCGCGGGTCGAAGCGGCCTGCGCCAACACCCCGTACGCGCTCACCCGCACCGAAGACGGCTTCGACCTCTCCGTCGACATCAAGCAACCCCAGTGGCAGTACCTGCTGTATCAGCGCCGCGTCACGCAGGTGTTCACGCACCGGGTGAGCGTCGACGAGGCGAACAAGCAGCTGTCCATCAGCGACCAGGTGCGCACCGTGGAGTGGTCGACGGGGGTCGACGGCAAGCCGATACCGGTGCTGGGCGCCAACATCAGCGTGCAGAGCGGGCGGGTGATCGAGGTGTCGTCCTACAAGACGCTCGGCGGCGACGGCGCCACCACCGAGTACCGCTTCTCCTCGGAGGAGGGGCGGCGCCTGATCACCGAACCGGCCAAACAGCTGGGCTGGTCGGTCACCTGGCCGGGCTCGGCGAAGGCCGCGCTGGTGATCGCGGTGATCGGCGTGGTGGTCGCGCTGGTGGCCGTCGTGGCGGTGCTGTTGGTGGCCATGTAGCCAGAGGGACACGCCCATTGACCGACCGTGGCGTGACCAATAAGCTGAGTCCGCCAATGATCACTCGCTGATCGAGTCGCCAGTGGAGGATGCCCATGGAGCTGCCAGCCGACGTCGACCTCGCGGGGCCCATCCTCGACCGCTACGACGAGGTGCTCACGCCCGAGGCGCTGGAGTTCCTGGCCCTGCTGCACCGCCGCTTCGACGCCCGGCGCCGCGAGCTGCTGGACGCGCGGGGGCAGCGGCAGCTGAGGCTGTCGGCCGGGGAGAACCTCGACTTCCTCGCCTCCACCGCGGCGGTGCGCGCCGACACCACCTGGAGGGTCGCCGAGCCCGCGCCCGGGCTGCTGGATCGGCGGGTGGAGATCACCGGGCCCACCGACCGCAAGATGACCATCAACGCCCTCAACTCGGGCGCCAAGGTGTGGCTGGCGGACTTCGAGGACGCCAACACTCCACTGTGGGAAAACATGGTGGAGGGGCAGCTCAACCTGGCCGACGCCCTGGACCGCCGCATCGACTTCACCGATCCCGTCTCGGGCAAGGAATACGCCCTCGGTGAGGACCTGGCGACCATTGTGGTGCGCCCCCGCGGCTGGCACCTGGACGAAAAGCACCTCACCGTCGACGGCGAGCGGATATCGGGCGCCCTGTTCGACTTCGGGCTGTACTTCGTCAACTGCGCCCGCCGCCAGCTGGCGCGCGGCGCGGGGCCGTACTTCTACCTGCCCAAGATGGAAAGCCACCTCGAGGCGCGGCTGTGGAACGACGCGTTCGACCTCGCCGAGGACCACCTGGACCTGCCGCGCGGCACCATCCGCGCCACCGTCCTCATCGAGACCATCCCCGCCGCCTTCGAGATGGAGGAGATCCTCTACGAGCTGCGCGAACACAGCGCGGGCCTCAACGCGGGCCGCTGGGACTACCTGTTCAGCATCATCAAGAAGTTCCGCGACCGCGGGCGCGACTTCCTGCTGCCCGAACGCAACGCGGTCGCCATGACCGCGCCGTTCATGCGCGCCTACACCGACCTCCTGGTGTCCACGTGCCACAAACGCGGCGCGCACGCCATCGGCGGGATGGCCGCGTTCATACCCAGCCGCCGCGACCCCGCCATCAACGCCGCCGCCCTGGAGAAGGTGCGCGCCGACAAGACCCGCGAGTCGGGCGACGGCTTCGACGGCTCCTGGGTGGCCCACCCCGACCTGGTCGGCGTGTGCCGCGAGGTCTTCGACGCGGTGCTCGGCGAGGCGCCGAACCAGCTCGGGCGGCTGCGCGACGACGTCGACGTGACCGCCGCCGACCTGCTGACCATCACCGCGGGCCCGATCACGCGGGAAGGCCTGCGCAACAACGTCTCCGTGGGCCTGCGGTACCTGGAGAGCTGGCTGGGCGGCGGCGGAGCCGTGGCGATCTTCAACCTGATGGAGGACGCCGCCACCGCCGAGATCGCCCGCTCCCAGATCTGGCAGTGGATCCACAATGACGTCACATTGGACGACGGGACCGTCGTGGACCAGGCTTTGGTGGACGAGATCCTGGTCGCCGAGGTCAAGGCCGTCGTGGAGGACGGCACCGGCGCCGACCCCAAGCGCCTGGTGCGTGCCGCCGACCTGCTGCGGCGGGTCGCCTGCGACGATGACTACGCCGAGTTTCTCACGGTGCCCGCCTACGAACAGATGCCCTGAGCCCCAACGGTATGGAGGTTCCGCATGGACGTGAGCCGACTCGCCAAGGCGCTGCGCCGCGTGCTCGACGCCGACGCGGTGATCACCGATGAGCAGGAGCTGCGCACCTACGCCTGCGACGGCCTGACCTCGCACGCCGCCGTGCCCGGGCTGGCGGTGCTGCCGCACGACACCGAGCAGGTCGCCGCCGTGGTGAGACTGTGCGACGCCGAGGGGATCCCTTTCGTGGCAAGGGGATCGGGCACCGGGCTGTCGGGCGGGGCGCTGCCGCGCACCGACGGCGTCCTGATCGTCACCTCGCGGATGCGGCGGGTGCTGTCGGTCGACGTCGACAACCGCGAGGCCACGGTGGAGCCCGGCGTGGTGAACCTGGCCGTCACCCGCGCCGCCAGCGGCGCGGGCTTCTACTACGCGCCCGACCCCTCCAGCCAGCAGATCTGTTCCATCGGCGGCAACGTCGCGGAGAACTCCGGCGGCGCGCACTGCCTGAAGTACGGTTTCACCGTCAACCACGTGCTGGGGCTGGAGATCGTGACGCCGCGGGGCGACATCGCGCACCTGGACGCCCGCGCGCCGGGCTACGACCTGATCGGGGCGTTCGTCGGATCCGAAGGGACGCTGGGCATCGCCACGAAGGTGACCGTGCGGCTGCTGCGGGTTCCGTCCAAGGTGGTCACGCTGCTGGCGGCGTTCGACACTGTGGACGCGGCGGGCGAGTGCGTGTCGTCCGTGATCGCGGGCGGCGTGCTGCCCGCGGCCATGGAGATCATGGACGCGATGTCCATCGCGGCGGCCGAAGGCGCCGTGGCCTGCGGCTATCCGGCGGGCGCGGGCGCCGTGCTCATCGTCGAGGTCGACGGGCCCGACGCCGAGGTGGATGCCCAGCGGGCCGCCGTGGAGGGGTTGGCGCGCGACGCGGGCGCCTTCGAGATCCGCGCCGCCGCCGACGCCGCGCAGCGCGCCGCGATCTGGAAGGGCCGCAAGTCCGCCTTCGCCGCGGTCGGCGTGCTGTCGCCCGACTACATCGTCCAGGATGGAGTCGTGCCGCGTTCGGCGCTTCCCCAGGTGCTGCGCGGCATCCAGCGGCTGTCGCGCGACAGCGGGATTCGGGTCGCCAACGTGTTCCACGCCGGGGACGGCAACCTGCACCCCCTGGTGCTGTACGACAGCGCCGTGGAGGGCGAAACCCAACGCGCCGAAGAGGTCTCGGGAGCCATATTGGACGAGTGCCTGGCCAACGGCGGCTCCATCACCGGTGAGCACGGCGTCGGCGTCGACAAGTCCCGCTACATGCCGAAGATGTTCTCCGAGACCGACCTCGACACCATGCAGCTGCTGCGCTGCGCCTTCGACCCGCGCGGGATCTGCAACCCCGGCAAGGTGTTCCCCACCCCACGCCTGTGCGGGGAGGCGCCGGGCAAGCGGCGCGGCGTCCACCCCGAGGTGGCGTCGGGACGGGCGGAGCTGTTTTGATGAGCCACGAGACGGAGGACGGAATACCGTCGCGTGTGGAACGTGCCGCGACGGTGGGCGAGGTCGCCGAGGCGATGCGCCACGCCGCCGCCGAGCACCAGGCCGTGGTGCCCCGCGGCCTCGGCACCAAACTCCACTGGGGATCGCCCCCGCGCGGCGCCGCCCTGGTGCTGGATGTCAACGGCGTCAACGACACCCTCGACCACGTCCCCGACGACATGATCGTGACCGCCTCGGCGGGGGTGTCGATCCGCGACCTCGTTGACGTGCTGGCCGAGCACGGTCAACAACTCGCGATCGACGTGTGTGGATATGACGACGGCGCGCCCGCTGGGTTCGGCACGGTCGGCGGCCTGCTGTCGACCGCCTGCGACGGTGCCCGCCGCTGGGGGTACGGGGCGGCCCGCGACCTGTTGCTGGGCATCGAGATGGTGCGCGCCGACGGCGAGATCGCGCACGCGGGCGGGCGTGTCGTCAAGAACGTCGCGGGCTACGACCTGGGCAAGCTGTCGACAGGGGCGTACGGCACCCTCGGCATTCTCACCCAGGCGACGTTTCGCGTGCACCCGCTGCCCGAGGCCACGGCATTCGTCGTCCTCGACGCCGCCGACCCCGAGACCGCCTGCCGCCGCGCCGCCGACATCCTCGACAGCCAACTGGCGCCCGTCGCCGTGGATGTCGAGCACCACAACGGAACCGCGTCGGTCGCGGCCATGTTCGAGGGCAGTGCGGCGGGAGTGCGGTCCCGCGCCGAGGCCGCCGCGACCCTGTCCGATGGCGAGGTCGCCGACGCCGCGCCCGAATGGTTCAACCGCATGCCGCTGGGCCCCGCCGACACCCTGCTGCGCGTCGCGCTGCCGCCCGCCGAGGTGGCGCGCCTGTGCCACACCGCCAGCGCGCTGGCCGAAAAGCACGAGGTGCCCAGCGGCGTGCGCGGCAGCGCGGGCACCGGAATCCTCTACTGCGCCCTGCCCCGCGACACCGCCGTCGAAACCGTGGCGGCGTTCCTGGCGGACCTGCGCCAGAGCCTGGCGCCGCGACGGGAGTCCCCTGCCTCGGGCGAGAGCGGGGGTGCTCGCCGCTCGCGCCCCGACGCGGCGGCCGATCGGCGGGAACGACCGTTCGGCGCCGACGGCAGCGGCGGCGGCAGTGGAGGCAGCAGCGGATACATCACCGGGCGCCACACCGCCGCCGACCAAGGCTTCCTAGCGTCGGGTGGCAACGCGCGAGCACGCGGGCGGGGTGCCGCGGCGGGCGGTGGCGCCGTTACCCCTGGCGGATACGTCACCGTGCGCCACGCCCCCGCCGAGGTGCGGCGGGCCGTGGACGTTTGGGGGCCAAGCGATCCCGGGGCCAGGGCCCTGGCGGCGAGCATCAAACGGCAGTTCGACCCCGACGAGCTGCTGAGTCCCGGGCGCATGGGCGAGGAGGCGTGATGGTCGATTCCGACGAACTGTCCACACTGGCGGACGCGTGCGTGCACTGCGGGTTCTGCCTGCCCACGTGCCCGACGTACCGGGTGTGGGGGCAGGAGATGGACTCCCCGCGCGGGCGCATCCAGCTCATCAAGTTCGGCCTGGAGGGCGAGCCCCTGCTGGACTCCACCGCCACCCACATCGACCGTTGCCTGGGCTGCATGGCGTGCGTGACCGCCTGCCCCTCGGGGGTGCGCTACGACAAGCTGATCACCGCCAAACGCTCCGAAATGGAGGACACGTACAAGCGCCGCTGGACCGAGCGCCTGAAGCGGGCGATGATCTTCCGCCTGTTCCCCTACCCCCGCAGGCTGCGCGCCGCCCGGGTCCTGCTGCGGCTCGCCCAGACGCTGCGGCTGGACGCCGTGGCCAGACGGGTTCCCGGACTGTCCACCATGGTGACCCTCGCGCCGCGGCTCGGCCCCCGCGCGCGACTGCCCCGACACATACGGCCCCAAGGGGAACGCCGCGCCGTGGTCGGCATGCTGCCCGGGTGCGTGCAGCGGGAGTTCTTCGGCGAGGTCAACGCCGCCACCGCCCGCGTGCTGGCCGCCGAGGGCTGCGAGGTGGTGGTCCCGTCCGAGCCGATCTGCTGCGGCGCCCTGTCCCTCCACAGCGGACGCGACATCCAGGCGGCCCGCCTGGCGCGCCGCACCATCGAGGTCTTCGAACGCCACGCCGTGGAGACCGTGATCGTCAACGTCGCCGGCTGCGGATCGTCCATGAAGGAATACGCCGATCTGCTGCGCGACGACCCGCTGTGGGCCGACCGCGCCGCGGCCATGGCCTCGCGGGTGCGCGACCTGACGGAGTTCCTCGACGAGCTGGGGCCCGTCGCCGAGCGCCGCAGGCTCGACCTCGACATCGCCTACCACGACGCCTGCCACCTGGCCCACGCCCAGGGGGTGCGCACCCCGCCCCGCCGCCTGCTGGAATCCATCCCCGGCGTCACGCTCAGCGAGATCGCCGACGGCGAGGTCTGTTGTGGATCGGCGGGGGTGTACAACCTGATGCGCCCCGACACCGCCCGCCAGCTCGGCGACGACAAGGCCGCCAACGTCCTCGGCACCGGGGCGGGCCTCGTGGTGGCCGCCAACCCGGGCTGCACCATGCAGATCGCCACCGCCCTGGAGCGCGCGGGACAACCCAAGCCCGTGGCCCACATCGCCGAGGTCCTGGACGCCGCCATCAACGGCACCCCCGACGCGCGCTTCACCGCGTGACCGCGCCGTCACCTCGTCCCTGGGTATGAGGCTGTCACTCAACTTTGGGTTGGACATCGCCAGACGTCGATGAAACTTTCGACCCGGATTTGCCGCGCGCCATTGCCGGTGCCCCGCCGCTGTGGCAATGTTCCGGATACCGCGTCGGTGCATACGAGGTATTTCTCGGACCCTGGCCACCGTCGCGCCACCCCATCCCTCACTCAAGGAGCACCTGAATGAACTTTCGGCGGCGCTACCTTCCGGCCATAGCGGCCGGCGCGCTCGCCTTGGGGGCGATCACCGTGGTGACGGCGACGGCTCAGGCCGATACGTCAAGCATCAAGTGGAAACCCTGTGGCGACGTCAAAAACGTCCAGTGCGCGAAGATCACGGTCCCGGTCGACTGGTCCAAACCGGACGGCGAGAAGATCAAGATCGGCATCGCCAAGCGCGACGCCACCGACCCCGACCACCGGATCGGATCGATCGTGGCGGACCCCGGAGGCCCGGGCGGCTCCGGCGTGGACATGGTCAAGGGCGAATCCCCGTTCACGGACAAGGTGAACAAGCGATTCGACATCATCGGCTTCGACCCGCGCGGCGTCAACACCAGCACCCAGGTGAAATGCGACGAGAAGCTGTCCAACAAGGCCGCGGCGCTGCTGCACCCCACCGACCAGAAGAGCTTCGACGCGCTGAAGGCCGCCAACAGGGCCGTCTACAAGGACTGCGGGAAGCGCTCGGGCGCGATCAACGACCACGCCGACAACCTCCAGACCGTCGAGGACATCGAGGCCGTCCGCAAAGCCTTGGGGGAGAAGAAACTCAACTGGCTGGGCTACTCCTACGGCACGCTCATGGGCCAGCAGTACGCCGCCGCCTACCCCAAGCACATCCGCGCCATGGTGCTTGACGGCAACATGGACCACAGCATCGACAACGCCTGGGACTTCCTCAAGACCGAGGCCGCGCCCGTCGAGAAGACCTTTGTGGAAATGTCCGACTGGTGCGCCAAGGAGTCCAAGTGCGCGCTGCACGACCAGGACGTCAAGAAGGTGTACGCGAGCCTGAAGGACAAGGCCAGGAAGGGCACGCTGACCGACCCCGAAAGCGGCGACAAGATCGGCTTCCACGATCTGGCCGGAGTGACATTCGGCGGGGTCATCGATCCCAGCGGCTGGAGCGATCTCGCCAAGACCTACCAGTCGCTGGACGCCGGTAAGGGCAAGGTGAACCGCAGCCTCGGCGACCGCGCCGACAAGGTGATCAACAACGTGTTCCAGTCCGCGTTCTGCGGCGACTGGAAGCTGCCGGTCAAGGACTACAAGGCGTACAAGTCGCTGGAGTCCCGGGTGGCCAAGGAGAACCCGAACATCGAGTGGTCGCCGTACGACGACACCGCCGCCCAGTGCGTCGGCTACGCCGTCAAGACCCACAACCCGCAGGGACCGCTCGAGGTAAAGGGCGCCCCGCCGCTGGTGATGATCGGCAACATCCACGATCCCGCGACCGCGTACCCGTGGAGCGTCAACGCCGCCAAGCAGACCGGCTCGCACCTCATCACCTACGAGGGCTACGACCACACCGTTTACGGAAACGGCCGCCCCAGCACGTGCGTCAACGACGCCGTCGACGCGTACCTGATCGACCTGAAGGTCCCCGCCGAGGGGCTGACCTGTAAGAACACCCAGTTCCCGACCTCGGCCTCCGGCAAGGCCGACCACGCGGGCCCCGATTCCGGCGGGCCCTTCATGGCGGGCTGAACACGACGCGACGCAATTGGTCACCGGGTAGGACAACCGTCCGCCCGGTACCAATGCGTCTATAGCAGTGACAGCCTTGCCCACCCCTTTTGCATAGGAGCAAGTGAATGAGATTTCGGCGGCGATATCTGCCGGCCGTCATGGCCGGTGCGCTGGCCGTGGGGGCGATCACGGTGATGACGGCGACGGCCCAGGCCGACACGTCCAGCATCAAGTGGAAACCCTGCGCCGAGAACAAGAAGGTGCAGTGCGCGAAGATCACCGTCCCGGTGGACTGGAACGCGCCCGGCGGACCGACCATCAAGATCGGCATCGCCAAACGCAAGGCCACCGACCCCGATCACCGGATCGGCTCGGTCATGATGGACCCCGGCGGCCCGGGCGGCTCCGGCGTCGAGTTCGTGGAGGGCGGCTCGCCGTTCACCTCGAAGGTGAACAAGCGGTTCGACATCATCGGTTTCGACCCGCGGGGCGTCAACACGAGCACCCAGGTGAAGTGCGACGAGAACCTGGTCGGCAAGGCCGCCGGCCTCGGCCACCCCACCAGCCAGGCGAAGTTCGACAAGCTGAAGGCCGCCAACAAGGCCGTCTACAAGGACTGCGAGAAGCGCTCGGGGGTCGTCAACGACTACTCCGGCAACCTCCAGACGGTCGAGGACATCGAGGCCGTCCGCAAAGCGTTGGGGGAGAAGAAGCTCAACTGGCTGGGGTATTCGTACGGCACGCTGATGGGCCAGCAGTACGCCGCGGCCTACCCCAAGCACATCCGGGCGATGGTCAATGACGGCAACATGGACCACAGCCTGACCACGATGTGGCAGTTCATGCGTGACGAGGCCGCGCCGGTGGAGAAGACCTTCAACGAGTTCTCCGACTGGTGCGACAAGGACGCCAAGTGCTCGCTGCACGGCCAGGACGTCAAGAAGATCTACGGCGACCTGAAGGCCAAGGCCAAGAAGGGCACGCTGACCGACCCCGAAAGCGGCGACAAGATCGGCTTCTACGACCTGGCCGGGATGACGTTCGGCGTCACCGACCCTCCGAACTGGCCGGACCTGGCCGACACGTACAAGGCGTTCAACGGCGGCAAGGCGACGGTGCACCGCTCGCTGGCCAAGGCCGCCAAGAAGGCAGACCCCGAAAACGACGTGTTCCAGTCGGCGTTCTGCCACGACTGGAAGTACCCGGTGAAGGACTACACGGCCTGGAAGGGCCTGGTCGACAAGCTGCGGAAGAACTTCCCGAACGTGGAATGGTCGCCCTACGACGACAACGCGTCCACGTGCATCGGTTACCCGGGCAAGACCACCAACCCGCAGGGGCCGCTGACGGTCAAGAACGCGCCGCCGCTGGTGATGGTCGGCAACATCCACGACCCGGCCACCGCCTACCCGTGGAGCGCCAACGCCGCCAAGCAAAGCGGCTCGCACCTCATCACCTACGAGGGCTACGACCACACCGCCTACGGCGATGGCGGTCCCAGCAAGTGCGTCAACGACGCCGTCGACGCCTACCTCATCGACCTGAAGGTCCCGGCCGACGGACTGACGTGTGAAAACACCCAGTTCCCGACCTCGGATTCGGCCAAGGCGTCGGCGGCGGGCTCCGGCGCCGCGGGTCCCTGGGCGATCGGCTGAGCACCGGTGGGCCGAGGACGGCGCGTCCGTCCTCGGCCCACCCGTTTCACGGGGTGGACCCGTCGTTTGACAGCGACATCACCGTGCGGTTTCCGTCCTCCAACAGGAACGGCCCCGCCTCGGCGGGGAAGCGGGCCAGGTCGCCGCGCACCATGCGGCGGCCGCCCGCCAGGTCGGCCAGGAGGCAGCCGTCGGCGTCGACGGCCACCAGCTCGCCATCCACTCGCAACAACACGGGGCCGCGCGGGTTGGCGCTCACCGCGACCCGACCCGACCGCAGACCGTCCAGAATCGACTCCACGCCCGTGTCGGCCTCGGGGACGCACACCCAGGTGGTGGGCTGCCCCAGCGGGGCGTCGTCCCCGGGGCGGTGGAAGTCCGAGCCGCCGACCGCGACCACCTCGGTGCCGCGCGCCCGCCACCAGGCGAGCGGGCCGGTGTGGGTGTGGTCGCGCCAGGAGCAGTGCCACACCTCGGCGAGCGCCGGAGGCCGGGGCAGCGGATGCGTCCAGCCGCAGTCGTCGGCGATGGGGTGGTTGAGCGACAACAGCCCGCCGCGTTCATCCACGTCGGACTGCCAGCGGGCGGCGGGGCGGCGGAAGTCGATCCAGCCGATGTCGCCGAAGGCGTTGGCGTGCCCCCGCGCCGTGGTGATCTCCTGGCCGGGCACCAGGGTGATGCCGTGCCTGGCGCCGATGGCGGGCAGGTCGCGGTGGTGGGTGTCGGTGTTGTGGTCGGTGATCGCCAGGAAGTCCAGGCCCGAGGCCACCGCCATCGCGGCCAGCTGTTCGGGGCTGTTCACCCCGTCGGAGTGAACCGAATGGCAGTGCAGATCCCCCGCCACCCAACGCATCCCGCAAGGCGCGGGCAGGTCGCGGAGCGGCGGCCGCGACACCACCGCGGCGGTCGCGAGAGTCTCGATCTCGGGTGCCGAGGCGAGGGCCTCGGCGCGCACCACGTACGGAATCGGGTGGGGCACGCGGTGCAGCCCCAAAAGGGCGCTCCACTCGCCCGCCTCCAGCTCCCCGTCGCGGTACCCCGGGGTGGAGGCACCGGCGGAGATCACGAACCCGTCGCGGGCTCCGCCCGACCAGCCCCGGAAACCTTCCGGCCCAACGCAACCCAGGTCGATCACCCCCGCGTCGCGGGGGTACTCCAGGCTCACCCGAATCCCGGCGGCGCGGGCGGGCACGTCGAACGGCAGGTACCGATAGAAGCGCTCGGCGCGGTCGTCGGGCGTGAAGCGGCCACGGTGAACGATGACGGACATGGCGTCAACCCCCACTCGCGGCGATCAGCTCGCCGTCGTCGCCGTACACCAACAGCCGACCCTCGCGGGGCTCCAGCCACACCTCGTCGCCCGGCCGCGGCTCGTCGTCGGCGGGAACGGTCGCGCCGATCATGGTGCCGTCACACTCGCACGCCACCAGGGTGGTGGTGCCCAGGTGCTCCAGGATCGACACGGTGCCGCGCAGCGCGGGCGCCTCGATCGCCTCGGTGTGCAGGCGGACGTATTCGGGCCGCACCCCCACCGTCACCTTGGCGCCGTCGGACACGCCGGCGGCCACATCGGACGGTATCGGGAGTTTCCCGCCGGGCAGGGCGAGCCGCCCGTCGTCGACGGCGGCGTCGATCAGGTTCATCGGCGTCGAACCGATGAAGTTGGCCACGAAGGTGTTGGCGGGGCGGTTGAACACCTCGCGCGGCGTGCCCAGCTGTCGGATCCTCCCCGCGTCCATCACCGCGATCCGATCGGCCAGCGCCAGGGCCTCGGCCTGGTCGTGCGTGACGAACACCGTGGTGACCGCCAGCTCGCGTTGCAGCCGCTTCAGGAATGTCCGCGCCTCCAGGCGAAGCCGGGCGTCCAGATTCGACAGCGGCTCGTCGAACAGGAACACCGACGGGTGGCAGGCCATGGCGCGCGCCAGCGCCACCCGCTGCTGCTGCCCGCCCGACAGGGCCGCGGGCTTGCGCTCCAGCAGCTGCGCCAGCTCCAGCTGCGCCGCGACGTCGGCGGCCTTGGCGCGGCGCTCGGAGCGCGGCATTCCCTTGATCTTCAAGGGATAGGCGATGTTCTCCTCCACCGTCATGTGCGGGAAGATCGCGTAGTCCTGGAAGACCATGGCCACGTCCCGCTGGCCGGGCGTCAGCTTCGTCACCCGGCGGTCGCCGATGTGGATCTCTCCCTCGGTGGCCTCCTCGAGGCCCGCGATGGTGCGCAGCAGCGTGGTCTTGCCGCAGCCGGACGGCCCCAGTAGCGCAAAGAATTCACCCTCCTCGATGTCCAGGTCGATCGAGTCGACGGCTCGCACGCCGTTGGGGTAGACCTTGGCCAGGTAGGTCAGGGCGATGTCGGGCATAAGCTCTTGATTCCTCCGTGGAAGCGGAAACCGTAGCGGCGCGAGACGAACAGGTACATGGCCACCACCGGCAGCGAGTACAGCAGCGAGAAGGTGGCCAGCAGCGCCAGGTTGGGCTGGCCCGCGTCGGTGTACATGGTGTGCATCAGCACGGCGCCGGGCTGCTTTCCGGGGTCGCGCAACAGGATGAACGGCACCAGGAAGTTGCCCCACACGTTGACCACCGTCCACACCGAGATGGTGGCCAGGCCCGGGGCGATCAGGGGGGCCACGATGTCCTTCAGCGCCCGCAGCGGCGACGCCCCGAACACCCGGGCCGACTCCTCATAGGACTTCGGGATGGTGTCGACGAAGTCCTTCAGCATGAAGATGGCCGCCGGCAGCAGGCCGCCGGACATCACGAGCATCACGGCGAAGCGCGAATCCAGGCCCAGCGCGGGGCTGATCTTCTCGCCGACCTCGGACACCAGCAGGAACAGCGGCACCATGGCGGCGGTACCGGTGACCACACTGGACAACAGCAGCAGGACGTACAGCAGCACGTCGCGCCCGGGAATCCGCACCCGCGACAGGGCGTAGGACGCCAGGGCGGCGCCGACCACCACGAACGCGGCGGTGCCCACGGCCAGGATCACCGAGTTCATCAGGGACGGCATCGCGTAGCGGTTGGAGAACACCACAGAGAAGTTCTTCAGGGTGAAGTCCGGAATGGACACCGAGAAGCGCGGCGCGGCGGAGAACGGCGCGGTGATCAGCCACAGCAGCGGCAGCGCGAAGAACACCGCCAGCAGGCAGGTCGCGGCGTAGAAGCCGATGCGCGCGGCCACCCGCTTGGCCACGGCGCGGCTCTCGTCGTGGTCGAGGGCCTTGGGGGCGTTCATGAGGCGTTCCTCCGACGCAGCATCCGCAGGTACACCAGGGCGAGCGCGATGTTGATCAGGAGGATCACCAGCGAGATCGCTCCACTGTAGCCGAGCTTGCCGTCGCGGATCGCGGTGTTGTACAGGTAGACGGCGGCCACCTCAGACTTGTCGCCCGGTCCCCCCGCGGTGAGCAGGAACGGCGTGAAGTCGTTGAATGTCCACAGTGTGATCAACAGGGTGTTGGTGAGGACGTGGCCGCGGATGTGGGGAAACACCACGTCGCGCAGCGTCTGGCCGCCGGAGGATCCCGCCAGCCTCGCCGTCTCCAGATGCGACGGCGGCACCGACGACAGCGCCGCGCCGTACAGCATCATCGAAAACGCGGTGCCGCGCCAGATGTTGAACACCACGATGGACACCATCGGGTAGTCCACCAGCCAGGCCAGCCCGGGGGTGTTGAGGATGGCGTTGACCGTGCCCGCGTCGCGATCCAGCATGGCCACCCACAGGAAGGCCACCACGGTGCTGGGAAGGATCCAGGCCAGCAGCACCAGGGTCTCCACGGTGCGGCGCACCCAACCGGCCACGTTGCGCAGCGACCAGGCCAGGGTGAAGCCCAGGCCGTTCTGCCCGAGCACCGCCGAGAAGCCCACGAAGATCAGGGTGATCCAGATCGAGTTGTAGAACGACGGGTCGGTGAGCACCGACAGGAAGTTCTCGATGCCCACAAAGGATGGATGGACGTGGGTGGCCCCGGTGCGGGTGAAGTCGGTGGCCCCGATGTACAGCGTCCACAGCGCCGGAAACAGCAGGAAGACGCCGATCAGCAGCATCGCGGGCGCCACGAATGCCACGGCCCGGGTGCGCCCCAGCCCCACGACATCGGTGGTCGCGGGGCTGGGCGCCTTGGATTTAGTCGGACGCGACGTGTTTGGCACCGACGATGTCCTTCAGTTTGTCCTGGTACGCCTTGACCGCTTCCTTCTCCGACTTGCCGTCGGCGATGGCGTAGGTCGCCTCCTGGATGGCCGTGGAGACCTCCAGGTACTTCGACTGCGGGGGACGGAATCGGGTGATCGGGATGACCTCGTTGGACACGAAGGACAGCATCGGGTCGTTCTTCAGCAGCTCCTTGTTGACGTCCACGCGTTCGGTGATGCTCGGCTGGTCGCCCACCCTGGCCTTGACCGCCGCGGCCGAGGACATGAACTGCATGAGCTCCCAGGCCTGCTGCGGGTACTTGGTGTTGGGGTTGATGACCCGGGCGGCACCGCCCGACATCGACACGAAGTTCTGGCCCCCGACGCCCGCGGCGGGCTTGATCGCCGGGATCTTCGCGAAGCCGACGTCGGAGTCGCGGTGCTTCATCGGCGCCACCTCGGACTTCGGCGAGATCACGTCGCGCCACAGGTAGTCGCCCTCGAACATGATGCCCACCTTGCCGTCGGCGAACTTCTGCTGCGCCTTCTCGCGGCCCTTGGCCTCCTTCTGGAGGGTCGGGTCGCCGAGTCCATGCTGGTAGATATCGGAATACATGCCGACGGTGTCGCGGATCGCCTTGGTGTCGCCCTGCCACTTGTCGTGCTGGTAGAGCTCGGAACCCGCGCCCGCCAACAGGGGCAGGAAGCCCTCCATGGTGGACGATTCGCCCATCGCGGTGCCCGCGTTGAGCTGGACCGGTGTGACGCCCGGCGCCTTCTGCTTGATCTTCTTGGCGGCGTCCAGGATGTCCTTCCAGCCGCGCGGCTGCCAGTCCTTCGACAGCCCCGCCTTGGCGAAGACCTTCTTGTTGAAGTAGATGACGCGCCCGTCGGTGCCCTGCGGAACCCCGTACTGCTTGCCCTGGTAGGACGCGTTCTTCTGGACGTTGTCGGCGATGGAGTCCCAGCCCTTCCACTTCTTCATCGCGTCGTCGCCCACCACGTCCTTCAGGGGACGGATGTAGTTCGACTCGGCGAACTCGCCGACCCAGATGCCGTCGACGTCCATGACGTCGGCGCCCTTGTGGCCCTCTAGGTCCAGGCCGAGGCGGCTCTTGTAGTCCGCGTCGTCAACCCCGTTGGGCTGGAACTTGACGTGCGCGGTGATGCCCTTCTTCTTCTGCGCCGCTTCGAAACGCGGAATCACCCAGTCCTCGATCCACTTGGCGCCCTCGGCGTTCTTGCCGTCGGCGATGGCGTTGGAGGTGAGGGTGAGGGTGTACTTCTTGGCGTCGGCGTTCTTGGTCGGATCGAGCTTGGAGCCGGAATCGCCGCCCAGGCAGCCGGTGGCGGAGCCCGCCACCAGACCCGCCAACGCGATGGCGATGCCACCGCGCCGCAGAACGTGGTGCATCGGTCGTGGAAACGCGTGTCTCATGGGGGCTCCATCGGTGGAGGATGACGCCCGTCGGACGCAAGGGCTTTCCGGCGGGTCGCGGGGCCTGAACGGACACATTATTCATGCGGGCCCGCACCCCGTCAACCGTTCGCGCTAGGAGGAAAGCGCGGCATTCAGGTGCGTCAACAGCAGACCGTCAAGGGTGAGGCCGCTGCTTTTGAAGAAATCGTCGCGGCTGGTGACGTGCACGAAATGCGTGTCGTACTCGGGAAACCAGGCATTGACGGATTGGAAACCCGCGTTTCCTCCGGTGTGGACGCGGATGTCGTGGCCATCGAGCGTTCCCACAAACCAGCCATAACCGTAGTACTGATAGTCGCCAGGGAGGGCGTCTTTCGTGTCGACGAAGGGATGGAACATCAGTCGCCGCGAGTCCTCCGAAAGGATGCGCCCGTCGTCCAGCGCCTGGTTCCAGGTGACCAGATCGGTGGTGGTGGACCAGAGGTCTCCCGCGCCCATCCCGTAACCGTCCAAGTCGAACAGCTCGTCGAGCGGCCCGTCGGGCCCGCAGCCCACCGCCAGCAGCGGGCGATCGCCGCCGTTGCCCGCGAAGGTGCTCGTCAGCTGCAGGGGTTCGAATATCCGCCGGTCTAGAAATTCGCGGTACGGGGTGCCGGAGGCCAGCTCGGTGATGCGCGCCAGCAGCCAGAATCCCGGGCTGGAGTAGCGGAAACCCTCGCCGACCGGCTGGACCAGCGGCAGGTCGTAGAAGGCGTGGAGGATCTCCTCGGCGGGGGAGTAGGCGCAGATGTCGCACAAGTCCTCGTAGTCCGGCCAGTGCCCGAGCCCCGAGGTGTGGGTGAGCAGGTGATGCGGCGTGATCGGGTCCCACGCCGCCGGGGCCTCGGGGAACCACCGCCGTATCGAGTCGTTCAGCGACAGCTTGCCCGCGTCGACGAGCAGCAGGGTGGCCGCGGCGGTGAACTGCTTGCTGATCGAGGCGATCTGGAAACGGGTGTCGGGCGTCAACGGCGTGCGCGACACCGGGTCGGCGAAGCCGTTGCTGGCCTGGTGGAGGACCCGTCCCTGGCGCACCAGGAGGACGTTGCCCTGAACTTCGGGAAGTGATGTCATAGAGACATCATAACGAGCCTATTGAGGCGTCACTTCGGTCGTTCAGACATAAATAGACGAGCCGACGTGGAGTGACAGCCGTTGGCCTGTGTTGGGCAGGCCCGGCGCTCGACCGTGTTGGGTGTGTCATTCACGGGAGCGCACTCCACGTCGGCTCGGTATGGGTTGTCCTTGTGAGTCTGGTTGATCCGCCTATACAGCATGCCCTGATGGCCGGGCGCCCGCAAGTCCTTAGTGTGCCAGCTTCGCCTTGTGGCACATAACATCTTGGTCTCGGCTCCGGGCGTCGTCGGCGGTTCGGCGACCGGGTGCTGCCAGCGGATAAGCTCGACGCCATGACTGTTCGTGCCGCCCTGAAACCCGGGGTCCAATCGCCGCGCCGCGAGGTTCCCGCCCACATCGTCCGTCCGGAATATGTCGGCAAACCCAAGCCGCAGCCCTTCACCGGCTCGCACGTCAAGGACGCCGAGACCATCGAGCGGATCCGCGCCGCCTCCCGGCTGGCCGCCGACGCGCTGGTGGAGGCGCAGCGGGCGGCCGCGCCCGGGGTCACCACCGACGAGGTCGACCGGGTGGTGCACGAATACATCTGCGACCACGGGGCCTACCCGTCCACGTTGGGCTACAAGGGTTTCTGGAAGTCGTGCTGCACGTCGCTCAACGAGGTGATCTGCCACGGCATCCCCGACTCCACGGTGATCGCCGACGGCGACATCCTCAACGTCGACATCACCGCCTACCTGGACGGGGTGCACGGCGACAACAACGCCACCTTCCTCATCGGCGACGTCGATGAGGAGGCGCGGCTGCTCGTGGAGCGCACCTACGCGGCGACCATGCGCGGCATCAAGGCGGTGGCCCCGGGGCGCGAGATCAACGTGATCGGGCGGGTCATCGAGTCCTACGCCAAGCGCTTCGGCTACGGCGTGGTGCGCGACTTCACCGGGCACGGCATCGGCGAGTCGTTCCACTCCGGACTCCACGTGCTGCACTACGACAACCCGTCCCAGAAGACGATTCTGGAGCCGGGCATGACCTTCACCATCGAGCCGATGATCAACCAGGGCACCTTCGCGCACGACATGTGGGCCGACGGCTGGACCGCCACCACCAAGGACCTGAGGTGGTCGGCGCAGTTCGAACACACCCTGGTGGTCACCGACACCGGCTACGAGATCCTCACCATGCCGACCGAGGGGCCGTCGGCGGGGACACCGCAGAAGTACCGGTAGGACTCAGCGGCGCTCGCTGGGCAGGCGCGACTTGGCGATCAGGCCCGCGCCCAGCATCGCCACCAGCGGCACCACCACCAGCGCGATGCCGATGCTGGACCACGGCGGCGCCAGCGTGTACAGGTGCTGGCGGGGATAGACCACCGCGATCTGCTGGTTCAGGGTGGACAGCACGACATAGCACGCCACGGCCCCGGCGATCACGCCGAGCATGGCGCCCACAAGGGACATCACGCCGGCCTGGGACAGGATGAGCTTGCGCCGGATCGCCGGGGAGGCACCCACGGCGGCCAGGGTCGACAGGTCGCGGCGCGACTCCGCTGCGCTCAGTGCGCAGGCCACCGCCGTGGCCGCCAGGGCCAGCGCCGCCGACACCGCCGCCAGCAGCCACACCGCCGCGGTCACCAGCGCCGGAGGCTCGGGCCGCCGCACGACCTCGGCCACCACCCCCGCGGTGCCGTTGGACGTCTTGCCCTGGGTCTCGGCGTTGAGCCCCCGGTCGGACAGGTCGCTGTCGAAGGACTCGGCCTGGCCCTCGGTGGGCGGGTGCGTGGTGGTGGCGAACAGGACCATCGAGTCCGACGGCGCCAGCCTGAGCCGCTTCGCCGCCTCGGCGCTCACCAGTATCTGCTTGTGGTTGCGCGTCCCGGTGGTCAGCGCGTGCGCGGGCAGCCTCGCCGAATCCCGCACCGAGAAGGAACCCCCGTTGAGGTCGGCGGGGTGGTCGCGGATCTCGATCGTGGCGTGGCCGTCGCGCAGCAGGTCGGCGTCGTTGACGACCACGCCGCCGTCGCGCAGCGTCGCCCGGGCCGCGGCCAGGTCGGCGCCCGTGGCCCCCGTGATCGCCGCCAGCGTCGTCGAGTCCACGACGAACACTCCGTAGGCGAGGTTTCCGGTGCCCGATCCCTGATGCTGCTTGCAATGCGGGTTGGCCGCGGCCTTGGCCTGCTCGGCGGCCGGCATCGCCGAGATGTTCTTGCGGTCGTCGAAGGGGCACGCCTTGTCCTTCGGCGGCAGCACCGCCACCCGGCACGAAGCCGACGACCCGGAATGCCCGCAGGTCAGGGCGGGCAGGCGATACAGGTGCGACACCGGCAGGTGGCGCCGCATCGCGGCCGACACCTTGTCGGCGGTGTCGGACAGCACCTCGCGGGTGTGCTCGGTGCCCTCGGGATGCGTCGGATCCGAATAGGACACCTGGATGTCGGCGTAGGCGCTGCCCACCGGGGCCACCGCCTCGTTGCTGTCGACCAGGCGCGACTGGTCGGCCATCAGGAACATGGACACGGCGATGCTCGCGGCCACCACCGCCATGATCGCCGAGATGGCCGGGGCGGCGGCGCTGCGGTTGCGTCCGGCGTCGCGCAGCGCGATGCGCGCGGTCAGCGGCAGGAAGCGCCCGCCGCGGCTCAACAGGCCCAGCAGGCCCGGGGTGCACAGCACCAGGCCGAGCTCGGCGGCGACGATCCCGCCCAGCAGCACCGCCAGGCCGCCGCTTCCGTTGCCTACCAAGGCACAGGCCACCCCGCCGACGATCAGGGCGACGCCCAGCACCACCCAGCGCTTCGGCGAACGCGTGATCCCGGCCCGCCCCGCCAGCGCCGTGGCCACCGGCTGCCGGGAGGCGATGAACGCCGGAACCACCGCGGCCAGGCCGCCGGTGATCACGGCGACGACCATCACCGGGACGTTGAGCTGCGGCCAGAAGCGATACCCCGCCAGCCTTTCGCCCATGACGGACTCCACGATCGGCGAGGCCGTCCACGCCAGACCCACGGCCAGCACGCCGCTGACCAGCGACGACACCGCACCCAGAGTCAGGCCGCCCGCCAAGACGGTGCGCCGCACCTGGGCGGGCGTGGCGCCGTTGGCGCCCAACAGGGCGAACTCGCGCCCCCGCCGCTTGGCGCCGATGGCGAAGGCCGGTCCGGCCAGCAAGACCACCTCCAGCCCGATCATCGCGATCAGGAAGGCGAGCAGGATCAGGGTCTGCTGGCGCGAGGCCACCGGCGTGGGCACCTGCGGGGGCGTCGGCGGCGGGTCGTCGGCGACGGCGCGCGAGTACACCGCCATGCCCTTGTCGTTGTAGCGCCGCACGTCGTCCCAGGTCACCGGCTTCGGCGTCACGGCGAGCCAGCGACTGTGCTTGCCGTGGAACGACTTCGGCGACATCGCGACGAACTCGGCGTCCAGGTCGCCCGGCGCCTCCACCACCGCGGTGACGGTGCGGGTGGAGGCGGTGGGACTGGAGAACTTCAGGCGGTCGCCGACGTCGACGCCGAGCCGGTCGGCGGCGGTGCGCGACAGCGCGACCTGGCCGGGGCCGGGCACGCTGCCGTCCAGGACGGTGAGGATGCCCTCGGTGGCCTTGTCGGACAGGTCGATCCCGCGCACGTCCACATGCGAGCGCCCGCCGTCGGCGGCGACCACCGAGTGGCCCGTGGTGATCTCCACCAGGCGGCTGCCGCCGGGCAGGGCGTCGAGGATCTGCGAGGCGTCGTGCGGGTCCAGGTCGGTGTC
Source organism: Stackebrandtia sp. (assembly GCF_035643755.1). Lineage (NCBI taxonomy): Bacteria > Bacillati > Actinomycetota > Actinomycetes > Glycomycetales > Glycomycetaceae > Stackebrandtia > Stackebrandtia sp. Next base: position 28,412 of record NZ_DASQPW010000166.1, read on the forward strand.
GCCGGTGCCGGAGGGCACCGCGCCGACCGAGCGATCGGTGGGGTCCTGGGCCACCGGACCTCGGTAATCCCAGTCCACGATGGCGTCGGCGTGGCCCATGTCGCGCACCGCCTGCTCGGCGGGCGTGGGCGCGAAGCTGTCCAGGGTCGTGCTCGTGCCCACGATGGCGAAGACCGGTAGTCCCAACAGGACGATCACCAGGGTCGAGCGCCGCTTGGACTTTCGGGCGTCGCGGCGCGCGAGCCGGAAGGCCAGCCGCAGCGCCGCGGCGGTCACGGCGCCTCCGACAGCAGCGTGTCGACCGAGGCCAACGGGCCGGAGGCATCCACCACCCGGCCGTCCCGCAGGAAGATCACCCGGTCGGCCCAGCCGGCGTGGCGCGCGTCGTGGGTGACCAGCACCCCGGCGGCGCCGGCGTCGCAGCGGGCGCGCAACAGCTTCAGGACCGTCTCTCCGGTCTGGGTGTCCAGCGCGCCGGTGGGTTCGTCGGCCAGGATGAGACGCCGATCCCCGACCACGGCGCGGGCGATGGCCACCCGTTGCTGCTGACCGCCGGACATCGCGTCGGGGAAGCGCTCGGCCAGATCGCCGATGCCCACCCCGTCCAGCGCCGAGCGCGCCGCGTGCCGGGCCCTGCGCACCGAGGCGCCGTCCAGCTCCAGCGGCAGCGCCACGTTCTCCGCCGCCGTGAGGCTGGGAATCAGATTGAAGTCCTGGAACACGTAACCGATCGAGCGGCGCCGCAGCTTCGCAAGCTCCCGCCGCGACAGGCTGTCCAGCGCCGTTCCGTCGACATGAACGTGGCCGGCGGTCGGAGCATCCAGACCACCGGCCAGATTGAGCAAAGTAGACTTTCCCGACCCCGAGGGGCCCATCACCGCTACCAATTCCCCGGCGGAAACCGCCAGATCGACGCCGCGCAGCGCTTCGACGGCCGTTTCTCCCTGGCCGTGGACGCGACTTACCTCTCGCAGCGTCAGTGCGGTCATCGCCTACTTACCTTGTGGGGTTCGATAACCCGGTCGCCGTCTTCGACCGGCGTGGAATGGGTGGACGCGGCGGCGGCCTTGCGCACCAGGCTGGCCTCGCAGTGGTCCAGCCACCGCACCTCGGCCTCGGCGCGGAAGATCATCGAGTCCAGGATCAACAGCCAGGCGGTGTCGTCCTGGTTGGCCCGCATTTTGAGCTGGGTGTACTCCTGAAGCGCGCGAATCGTCGCCACCCGTTGAGTCTGCACCACGTCGGGAACGTTGACACCGGGGGTGGTCAACGCCAGGGCCAACTTGATGGCGAGCTCGTCGCGCGGGCGGTCGGTGCTGGACACCGGGGTGGAAAACCACACGGCGAGGGCGGCCCGCCCGGCGTCGGTGATGGTGTAGGGCCGCTGGCCCTGGTCGTTCTCGGGAAGCGCGCGCACCAGGTGGTCCCGCTCCAGGCGCGTCAGGGTGGTGTAAACCTGGCCGATGTTGAGCGGCCAGGTCGCGCCGGTAGATTCCTCAAAGGATGAACGAAGCTGGTAGCCGTAGGCTGGTCCGCGCTCCAAAAGGGCCAGGAGTCCGTGCTTGATGCTCAAAGCTTCTCCTAAATATTGCAATATGTGCTGGTATCGGCGCCTTCGATGGGCGTAGAGAAGTGTCGAAGGGTGCCTACGCAGTAGGTTTACACACCAGAGCGCGAATTAACAGTGACTGAACGGTCGATTTGCGCCGCCACGCAGCCGGAAGACCGGCTATCCCTAGTGGCGTCCCGGGAACGCGGTGGTCGACGGAGACACGCCCGTAGCCCGTTTCCAGCGCGCCAGGTTCACCGCGCTGGACGCCATCGCCCGGGCCGCCGCGCGCCGGTCGGCGCCGGTGGTGTTGGCCACCACCGCCCGCCAGGTGCGGGTCGTGCGGTCCTCGATATCCGAGATCAGCCTGCCCGCGGTCTTCGCGTCGGTGGCCTGTGACGGCAGCCGGTAGGCCGCTTGCTGCTCGGGAACCTTGGCGCCGGAGTCGCTCATCCGGGTCAACACCGCGTCGCGGGTGTCGCGATGCGCCTGGTCCGAGCGCTTGGCGGCGTCCAGTTGGGCGCCGGTGAGATGCGCCCCGGCCACGCCGAGGGCGTACAACGCCTCGTACTCGGCGATCAGCCCGGCGGGCAGCCCGTGATCGGCCATCACATCACCTTCAGCACGTCGGCGTGGGTGGCGCGGCACGCGGCGATCTCGCCGAACAGCACCGCCAGCTCGTCTCCGCCCGACACGCAGGCGTCCCACGCCTGGTCCCGGCCGTCCAGCTCCGCCCGGCGCAACGCGTCGGCGGAATTCGCGTCGCCGTCGGCCGTGGGCCCGGCCTTGCCGCCGGCGTCGCCCAGGATCTTCTTCAGGGCCGCGGCGTGCTTGGCATGGTTGTCGCGCAACACCTTCAGGGAGTCCTCATCGGACCACTTCGCCTTGATGGCGGCGTCGTAGGTGTTCATCATCGTGCGGGAGGTGACCCACACCCGGTGCACCACCCGGGAAAAGTCCAATGTGGCCGTGGTGTTCGACGTGGCGGAGCACCCGCCCAGCGCCAGCGCCGCCGCCGCGCCCGTCAGCAAGACGGCACGCCGCCGCATCACCCATTGTTCGTCCATTGGCACCGCAACAGTCTGCCAGGCGTGGTGGTGCCCGGCGCACCAGGCCGCACACCCGCCCGACGCTTCCCTGAGCGGCGCGTTTCGGCTAGTCTCGCTCTTTGCGAAGACATGACGAATAAGGGGGTGCGCGTGACCGACGTGACACGGAAGCGGATCCGGGCCGTGGTGGAGCCGGTGGTCACCGCCGAGGGCTACGACCTCGAGGAACTCAAGGTCTCCCAGGCCGGACGCCGGACCATGGTGCGCGTCCTGGTCGACCGGGACGGCGGCGTCGATCTGGACGCGATCGCCGCGGTCTCGCGGGAGCTGTCCAAGGCGCTGGACGCCGCCGAGGCCGACGAGGGCCCCTTCGCCGCCAGTTCGTACACACTGGAGGTTTCCTCCCCGGGCGTGGACCGCCCACTCACCATGCCGCGCCACTGGAGGCGCAACGCCGGACGCCTGGTGAGCGTGCGGCTCAAGGACTCCACCGTGACCGCCCGCATCACCGGCGCCGACGACGACGGCGTCGAATTGGACACCCCGGAGGGCTCGCGCCGCGTGGCGTACGGTGATCTAGGTTCCGGGCGCATCCAACTGGAGTTCTCCCGCTCGTCCGGCAAGAACGAAAGGCAGGAATAGCGGCGTGCGTATCGACCTGGTCGCTTTGCGATCCCTGGAGCGGGAACGAGACATTCCCTTCCACACCATCATCGACGCCATCGAAAGCGCGCTGCTGACCGCCTACCGGCACACCCCGCACGCCAACAGCGACGCCCGGGTGGAGATCGACCGCGAAAGCGGCGCCGCCACGGTGTTCGCCCGCGAGTTCGACGAGGACGGCAACCTGCTGCGCGAATGGGACGACACACCCGAGGACTTCGGACGTGTCGCCGCCATGACCGCCAAACAGGTGATCATGCAGCGGCTGCGCGAGGCCACCGACGACGTCAACTTCGGCGAATTCGCCAATATGGAGGGTGACATCGTCACCGGCGTGGTCCAGGCGCACGAGGGACAGTCCGAAAAGGGCATCGTCGTGGTCGACCTCGGCAAGATCGAGGCCATGCTGCCCCACGTCGAGCAGGTGCCCGGCGAGGACTACTCCCACGGACGCCGGCTGCGGGCCTCGGTGGTCCAGGTGGCGCGCGGATCGCGCGGCCCCCAGATCACCCTGTCGCGCACCCACCCGAATCTGGTGAAGAAGCTGTTCGCCATGGAGGTACCCGAGATCGCCGACGGCTCGGTGGAGATCGCCGCCGTGGCGCGCGAGGCCGGGCACCGCTCCAAGATCGCGGTGCGCTCCACCGTCCCCGACCTCAACGCCAAGGGCGCCTGCATCGGCCCGATGGGCTCGCGAGTGCGCGCGGTGATGAGCGAGCTCGACGGCGAGAAGATCGACATCATCGACTACTCCGAGGACCCCGCGGAATTCGTGGGCAACGCGTTGTCGCCGTCCAAGGTCATCAGGGTCGAGGTCCTCGACGCCGACGAAAGAGTCGCGCAGGTCACTGTCCCGGATTTCCAGCTGTCGCTGGCGATCGGGCGCGAGGGGCAAAATGCCCGGCTAGCGGCCCGTTTGACCGGTTGGCGCATCGACATCAAGTCGGACGCCGCCCCCAAGGTGACGCCCGACTCACCGCCGGAGCCAGAGGTGCCAGCGGGCGGCGCGGGCGCGTAGAGGTATTATTTTCAGTGGTCCGTCGCGCAGAGGTAGTCCGCATGTGTGTGGGTTGCCGTCAACGCGCTTCGGCCACCGAGTTGTTGCGTGTTGTCGCCGTCTCAAACTCTGATACCACGGGGTTTCGGTTGACTCCCGACCCTGCGCGTCAGCTACCGGGCAGGGGCGCACACGTCCACCCCGATCCGGTTTGCCTGACCCAGGCACTGCGACGCCGCGCCTTCGGGCGGGCGCTGCGGTTGACGTCCGGAGTCGATACCACCCCGGTGGAGGAGTTCGTGGCGAACGCGCGATGAGACGACTCGGCTTTTCGATGGAGGGCACGTGGGTGTCCTCTCGCGACAGCAAGGTAGGTAGACCGGACATGAGCACACGATGAAGTCGTCGCAATGACCAGGCATCAAGTGCGAAGTTGAGGTCGGCGGGCCAAGCCCCGCATGACCTCAGGATGAGGAGTGCAGTGGCAGGCAAGGCCCGCGTACACGAGCTCGCCAAAGAGCTCGGCGTGACTAGCAAGATCGTGCTCGCCAAACTCAGCGACATGGGTGAGTTTGTGAAGTCGGCATCGAGCACGGTGGAACCACCGGTGGCCAGGCGTTTGCGGAACGAGTTCGCGAACGGCGGTTCTTCGGCGCCCGCGAAACCCAGGCCGGCGGCCAAGGCCGCCGAGTCCCCCGCGGCGGCACCGGCAGCCGAATCGACTACGAAGACCGGCGCGGCCCGGCCCGGCCCGCGCCCCAAGGCGCCGGCCGGCAAGCCCGGCCCCGCCAAGAAGGCGGCGAAACGCCCCGCCGCCCCCAAGGTGACGCCCGACTCACCGCCGGAG
>NZ_DASQPW010000167.1:0-8256 GCF_035643755.1 Stackebrandtia sp.
GTTGGCGCCCGCCGCGGCGCCGCGACCGTGGCCCGCGGCCTTGGAGGCGAGAACGAACAGGTCGTAGGAGCGCTCCAGATCGGCCATGCCCGTGGCGTCGGTGCGGTCGCGCAGCCGACCGCGATACTCCAGCAGCCGCGCCGCCCGTTCGGGCTCCCGTGCCTCGTCCACGAATCCCAGACCCGCTGTCGCGTAAGCGATGCCGCGCGGGTAGTCGCCGCTGAGCATGCAGCACTCGGCGGCGTGGACGCACACCTCCGCGCGATCCAACCCCAGCCGCTCGGCCGCGTCGGGCACCGCCTCCCACAGCTCGAGCACCCGATCCAGGTGGTGCGCCTCCTCGACGTACGCGTACGACCGACAGGCCGCGTCGGCGGCCCGCCACGCGGCGTCCAGAGCCACCTCGCGCATCCCCGCGGCGTAGCCGTGCGCCGCAAGCGCGGCGGGATCGTTCCCGTCGCGCAGCCGCTCGGCGAAACGCGCGTGCCAGCGTTTCCGTTGCCCCGCCAGTAGATCCTCGTACACCGCCTGGCGGATCAGGTCGTGGCGGAAGCGATATCCGTCCTGAGTGGAGGACAACAGTCCGTCGGCGATGAGATCGGCGAGGATCGCGTCCAGCTCGACATCCCCCCGCTCGGTGATCGAGGCCAGCAGCTCGTGCGAAACATCCACCGTGGACACCGACATCGCGTCCAGCACCGCGCGACGCGACGCCTCGAGGCCGTGCGGCACCTGCAGCAACAGTTCCCGCGCGCCGTCCGCCGCGGCTTCCCCGCTCTGGGCGATCGTCTCGACGAACAGCGGATTGCCGTCGCTGCGTTCGTGGACCCGCCGCGCCATCGCGGGATCGGGGCGTTCGCCGACGATCGCGGCCAACTGGCGCGCCACCTCGTGCCGCGTGAACGGATCCAGCCGAATGCGCGCCCCGCCGTGCCGCCGCAGCTCGGCCAGCAGCCCGCCCCGAACGGCGGCGTCGGTGTCGCGGTAGGTCACCAGGAGCAAGACGCCCGCCGCGGTGAGGTTGCGCGCCATGAACCCGAGCAGCTCGGCGCTGGCGGGGTCCGCCCAGTGGGCGTCCTCCACGACGACGACCAGCGGTCGGTCCGCCGCGGCGAGCTCCACGACCGCCAGGACCTCCTCGTACAACCGCAGTTTGTCCCCCGCCGACGGGATCCCGAGCTCGGGGAACCAGCGTGCCAGCTCCCTGCCGTCACCGGGCAGGCGCGCCGCGACGGCCTGGGCGCCCAGCCCGCGAATCACCCCGCGCAGCACCGCCACCAACGGCGCGTACCCCAGCCCGTCGCCGTCCAGCGGCGTGCAGGCGCCCGTGACCACCCGCGCGCCCGACCCCACCGCGTCGACGAACTCGGCGACCAGCCGCGTCTTCCCGATCCCCGCTTCGCCCGCCACGAGCGCGATCCGGGGCCCGACGGCGGCGGAGCGAAACTCCGCCAGCAGCCGGGTCAGGTCCTCGGCCCGACCGACGAACGCCGGGCTCACCACGCGAGACTCCACCATCGCGCTACAGCCTGCCATGTCCGACGAGCGAATCGCACACCCGAATACCGAGATCACACGATGCGCGGCGGATGTTTACGAAGGCACGATCGACCCATGACACCCGCACCCCGCATCGACGCCGACCTGGTGCGGCGCCTGATCGCCGCCCAGTTCCCGCAGTGGTCCGACCTGCCGATCGCGCCCGTACCCACCCAGGGCATGGACAACGCGACCTACCGCCTCGGCCGACACCTGTCGGCGCGGCTGCCCCGATTCGAGCGCTGGGTCGGCCAGGTGGAACGCGAACACCGCTGGCTGCCCCGCCTCGCCCCGCACCTGCCGCTGGCCATCTCCACCCCGCTGGCCCAGGGCGAACCCGGCGAGGGGTACCCGTTCCCGTGGTCGGTGTACCGCTGGCTGGACGGGCAGCCGCTCGACCTCGAGCGGCTGCCCGACCCGCTGCGCGCCGCCGCCGACCTCGCCGAGTTCATCGCGGCCCTGCACGCCATCGACGCCACCGACGGCCCGCGTCCCCAGTGGAGCAACTCCTATCGCGGCGTCCACATCGCCGCCGACGTGGATTCCGTGGCCTCCAAGCAAAGGGTGCTGCCGAAGCTCGCGGCGCTGCGCGACCTCACCGACACCGACGCGCTCGGCGCGGTGTGGGAGGCCGCGCTGGCCGCGCCCGCCTGGGACCGCCCCGCCGTGTGGGTGCACGGCGACCTGGCCCAGGGCAACCTGCTGAGCACCGACGGACGCCTCAGCGCCGTCATCGACTTCGGCACCCTGTCGATCGGCGACCCCGCCTGCGACATCAACAACGCGTGGATGTTCCGCGACCCCGCCGCCCGCGACGTCGTCCGAAGGGAACTCAACGTGGACGACGCCACGTGGGCCCGCGCCCGGGGCTGGGCGCTGGCGGCGTCGCTGCCCGTCCCCGACGACCCGTACTTCGCGCGGCGCCCCGACCGCACCCGCCGCGCGCTGCGCGTCCTCGACGACCTGGTCGCGGACCTGCGTCGGTAGCGACCGCGTTCATCCCCGCGAGGTGGCCGCGGCGTCGATGACCGCGCGAATCAGCAGCGAGGATCGCTCGCCCATCTCCTCGGGTGAACAGGGCTGGTCGTGCTCCAGCCACCACACGATCGACTGGACGAACATCCCCGAGATGACGGTGGGCACCAGGTCGTCAGGCCCGTGGCCGGGCAGGTGCGCCCCCGACATGGTCGCCAGCGCGACGCGCATCCGGTTGACGAACCACGGGCTTCCCTTGCGGCCCAACAGGGCCCGATACACCTGGTGGTAGGCGGCGATGTGGCGCAGGAAGTCGGCCCACCGCCGGCCGGGCGAGCGGGTGTCGTCGGTCGGGGTGGTCATCTCGGCCATCGCCTCGTCGAAGATCTGCTCGACGAGCTGGTACTTGTCACGGAAGTTGCGGTAGAACGCCGCGCGGCTGATCATGGCGCGTTCGCACAGCTCGCCGACGGTCACCCGATCGAATCCGCGCTCGTCGATCAGCTCCACCAACGCGCGCCGCAGCAGCGCCCGGGTGCGCCGCACGCGCACGTTCGGCTGAGACATGTCGGGCTCCTTGTCTCGTTCAAGACAGCGCCGCCGCATCGTCCCTTGTGGTTTCGGTGCGCGGCTCGCAGACTGGACCATGAATACTGAATGAGACACAGTGTCTCGTTTCAAGAATATCGTCTCAGGAGAAACGCATGCGCGCGATACGAGCGAATCGATTCGGCGAGCCCGAGGTGCTCGGCATCGAGGAGGTGGCCGAACCCGAGCCCGCGGCGGGTCAGATCCTGATCGGCGTCGCCTACGCCGCCGTCGCGTACGGCGACGTGATCGTCCGCTCGGGGCGCTATCCCCTGCCGCTGCCGTGGACCCCGGGCGTGGAGGTCGCCGGGCGGGTCGTCGCCGTGGGCGCGGGGGTCGACGACGCGCTGCTCGGCCAGACGGTCGTGGGGTGCACGGTGGACCAACGCGGCGGCTACGCCGAACGCGCCCTGGTCAGGGCCGATTACACGTTCGCGGTGCCGCCCGGCCTGACGCCCGAGGTCGCGCTGACCGTGTTCGAGGCGGGCGCGATGGCCCGCGGGCTGCTGTCGGCGATGCGGCTGGGGCCCGACGACACGGTGCTGATCACCGCGGCGGCGGGGCGGATCGGATCGCTTCTGGTGCAGACCGCCACGTCGGCGGGCGCGACGGTGATCGGCGCGGCGAGCCTCGACAAGCTCGATGCGGTCAGGGAATTCGGCGCCGATCACGCCGTCGACTACGGCGTCGAGGACTGGGGCAGGCGGGTTCGTGATCTCACCGAGGGACGCGGCGTCGACCTCGCGCTGGACGCGGTGGGGGGAGACGTCGCCGCCGAGGCGATCGCGGCCACCGCCGACGGCGTGGGCCGCTACGGCTTCTACGGCTTCGCGTCGGGGGAGTGGCCGGCGCTCGACGCCTCGACGATCGGAAGGCGCGGGCTGACCGTTAGCGGCGCCCTGGGAACCCTGATCCGTAAGCCCGACCCCGAACAGCGCGCCGACGCGCAAGCGGCGCTCGACGCGGCCGCCCGCGGCGAACTCACTCCGCGCATCCACGCCCGCTACCCGCTGGACCAGGCCGCCGCCGCGCACCGTGAACTCGAAGACCGCCGCTCCATCGGCGCGATCGTCCTGGTGACGGGCGCCTAGGATCGATCGACCGTACGGATCGATCCTTCGGAGGCGTGATGTCACTCGACCTGAACGGGCGGCTCGACGAGCAGTTCATCGACAGCGCGCTGCTGCGCGACAACCCGCTCGGCGACGCGTCGCGCCGTCCCATATGGATCTACCTGCCGCCAGGCTACGACGAGTCGGACCGCCGCTATCCCGTGACCTACCTGCTGCTGGGATACGGCGGCACGCTCCCGGTGTGGCGCAACCGAACCCCGTTTCGCCAACCGGTTCCCGAGCTGATCGACGGGATCTTCGCCCGCGGCGAGGCTCCGCCGATGATCCTGGCGTTCGTGGACGCCTGGACGACCTACGGCGGCAGCCAGTACGTCGACTCCATCGGCACCGGGCGGTACCACTCGTACCTGTGCGAGGAGATCGTGCCCTGGGTGGACAGTCGCTATCGGACACTGGCCGATCGGGACCACCGCGCCATCGCGGGGAAGTCGAGCGGGGGACTGGGCGCCATGATCACCCCGATGCTGCGCCCCGACCTGTTCGGCGCCTTCGCCACCCACTCGGGCGACAGCCTGTCGGAGGCGCAGTACCTGCCGCACTTCTTCGAGGCCGCGCGCGACCTGCGCGGGTACGACGGCGACATCTTCGCCTGGTGGCGAAACTTCCAATCCCGCGTCGCCTTCACCAAGGCCGAGGACATGCGGCTGCTGGAGATCCTCGGGGTGTCGGCGTGCTTCTCTCCCGCCGCCGACGGCACGCCCCTGCTGCCGTTCGACCCCGACACGGGCGCCGTGATCCCCGAGGTCTGGCGGCGCTGGCTGGAGTGGGACCCGGTGAGAATGGCCCCCGCCCACGCCGAGGCGCTGCGCTCGCAGCGCGCGATCTGGATCGACGCGGGAAAGCGCGACGAGTGGTTCCTCGACCTGGGGCAGTCCGCGTTTCGGCGCGCGCTCGCCGACGCCGGCGTCGACGACGACACCGTCTACTTCGAACTGTTCGACGCGGGCCACGTCGGCGTCGAGTACCGCCATCCCCTGGCGTTGAGCTGGCTGGCGCGGCGGCTGTCGACGGACTTACGCGCTCAACCCCGCGCCCGGGATCGCGGCCAGCAGCTCGCGGGTGTACTCGTGGCTCGGATTGTCGAAGATCTCCCGCGGCGTTCCACTCTCGACGATGCGGCCGGAGCGCATCACGTGCACCGTGTGGGAGATCTGCCGCACCACGGCCAGGTCGTGGCTGATGAACAGGTACGCCAGCCCGAGCTCGCGCTGCAGCTCGGCCAACAGCCGCAGGATCTGCGCCTGCACCAGCACATCCAGCGCGGACACCGCCTCGTCCAGCACGACCAGCTCGGGCGACAGGGCGATCGCCCGCGCGATCGCCACCCGCTGGCGTTGGCCCCCCGACAGTTCGTGCGGCAGGCGATCGGCCAGCTCGGACGGCAGCGCCACCTGCTCCAGCAGCGTCAGCACCTTGGCGTGCCGCGATCGCTTGTCGCCCACGCGATGCACCCGCAGCGGCTCGGCGATCGACTGCTCCACCGTGTAACGCGGGTCCAGCGACGCGTAGGGGTTCTGGAACACCGGCTGCACCCGCCGTCGCAGCGCGAAGGCGCCCTTCCTGCCGAGCGACGCGATGTCGGCGCCGTCGAAGCGGATCGTCCCCGAGGTGGGCCTCTCCAGCCCCAGGACCAGGTTCGCCGTCGTCGATTTTCCCGAGCCCGATTCGCCGACAATGGACACCGTGTGCCCGCGCGGAATGGTGAACGCGACGTCCTCCACGGCGGTGAACGGGTTGTCGGCCCCCGATCCCCTGATGGGGAACCGCTTGGTGAGCCTGTCGACGGCGACCAGGTCCCCGGCGTCGGGGCGCCGCACCGGGGTCAACGCGTCTCCGACCTCCACCGCCGAGGTGAGGCTCGGGGCGGCGGCCAGCAGCCTTTGCGTGTACTCGTGCTGGGGATTGGCCAGGATCTCCTGCGCCGCACCCGATTCCACGATCTGGCCGTGGTACATCACCGCCACGGTGTCGGCCCGCTCGGCCGCCAGCGCGAGGTCGTGCGTGATCAACAGGACGCTGGTGCCCAGCTCGGAGGTGAGCGCGTCCAGCTGGTCGAGGATGCGCCGCTGCAGCGTCACGTCCAGGGCGGAGGTCGGCTCGTCGGCGATCAGCAGCGTCGGTTCGCACGCCAGGCCCATGGCGATCAACGCCCGCTGCCGCATCCCGCCCGAGAACTCGTGCGGGAACTGCCGAGCCCGACGCTCGGCCTCGGCGATCCCCACCTGCTCCAGCAGCTCGATCGCCCGCCGCCGCGCGGCCCCACCGTGCGCGCGGCCGTGCACCTCCAGGGCCTCGGCGACCTGGTCCCCAATGCGCATCAACGGGTTGAGATTGGACATCGGGTCCTGCGGCACCAATCCGATGCCCGCGCCGCGGATCGCGGTCATCCCGCGCTCGCCGAGCTCCGCCAGATCCTGCCCCTGGAACAGCACCCGACCACCGATGATCCGCCCGTTGGCGGGCAGCAGGCGGTTCACCGCCGACGCCGTGGTCGACTTCCCCGACCCCGACTCGCCCACCACGGCCACGGTGCTGCCCCGCGGCACGTCCAGGCTCACCCCGTCGACGGCGGTCACCTCACCCGCGCTGCCGCGGAAGGCCACCGACAGGTCGCGGATGCTCAGTACGGGTTCATTCATCGTTCGCCTCGCCAGTTCGGTTTGACACGGACGTTTCGACCTCAGCGGCCCGCCGCACCCGCTCCCACATCGCCTCGGTGCCAAGTGGCTCGCCGCGAGCCAGCAACCGGTTGGTGCACAGGGCCAGGGCGGTACCCGACGCGGGGGAGAACCCGACCGCGCACCCGACGAACCCGGGGTGCCCGTACATGGTGGACATCTCCCCGCCGATGGTGAGCGGGTAGCGGCGAAACCCCAGCGCCTGTTCGGGATCGGGTCCGTCGGCCAGGAACTCCTCGACGACGGACGGGTTCCACAGTGAAGCATGATCGCGGAAGTTCGCCAGGAACGTCGCGTACCGCAACAGGTCCCCGATCGTCGAGAACAGCCCCGCGTGCCCGCTCACGCCGCCGAACGCGTGAAAGGCATTCCCGTCGTTGACCTCCCCGACGAGCGCGTGCGCCCTCCAGCCGTCGAATGCGGCGGAATCACGGCCGACGTTCTCGGACACGGGCACGCCGCCCGCCCGCCCACGGCCTGGCCCCGCTTCGAGCGCGCGGCTCGGCTGGCCAAGGCCAGTCTCGCCTTGGTGAGGGGAGCCGTTGGGGCCCAACCGATCGGATAGCAGTGCTGACGGGGCCCCACTCGTCCCGACTTCGGTGGCGGCGTCTGGGTGGTGGGTGTTGGTCCCGCTATGGCTGAGCGGGTTGCTGGTGGCCGTGCCGTCGCTCGGCAGTCCCGACGGGGCCGCGCCCGTGTTGGCTTCGCCAGCGGTGTCGGGCTGTTCGGCATCTGCCCCGCCGTGGCAGGGGGAGTCGCTGGAGGCCACGGGGTATGGCTCGCCCGTGGCCACGATGCGCCGTTCAATGGCGCCCGTGTTGGCTTCGCCAGCGGTGTCGGGCTGTTCGGCATCTGCCCCGCCGTGGCAGGGGGAGTCGCTGGAGGCCACGGGGTATGGCTCGCCCGTGGCGACCATGCGCCGTTCGACGCCGTCGCCGTACGCGCTGGACGCCACGTTGTCGTTGACGGGTCGGGCGAAACGCGTGTGCCGCAGGCCCATCGGCTCGGTCACGAGCTGGCGCACCGCCGCGGCGAGGTCGGTGCCGCTGGCGATCTCCACGATCCGTCCCAGGAGGATGAAGCCGAGATCGGAGTAGTGGCGGGCGGAGTCGAGCCCGTAACGCAACGGCAGACGCTCCACATAGCTTAGGGCGTCGGGACCCTTGCGGCCGTGAAGATACAGCGGCTGCCACTCCCACAGCCCGCCGCGATGCCGCAGCAGGTCCCGCACCGTGACCGCGTCCTTGCCGCCGCCGACGAAGCCGGGCAGGTAGTTCTTCACGGGATCGTCGAGGCGCACGTCGCCCGCCGACACCAGCGCGATCAACGCGGTCGTGGTCGCC
>NZ_DASQPW010000168.1:0-11655 GCF_035643755.1 Stackebrandtia sp.
ATGAGGACGTCGGTGGTGGACGCCGAGATCTCGCTGGTCTGGCCGCCCATGGTGCCCGCCAGGGAGAGCGGGCCCGTGTCGTCGCAGATCACGAGGTCCTCAGGATCGAGCGCGCGGTTGACGTCGTCCAGGGTCGTGAGCCTCTCCCCCGCCGCGGCGCGGCGCACCACGAGCGGGCCGCGCAGGGTGGCGAGGTCCCAGGCGTGCATGGGCTGGCCGAGCTCGAGCATCAGGTAGTTGGTGACGTCGACGGCCAGGCTGATGGGGCGCATGCCCGCGTGGGACAGCCGACGCTTCATCCACTGTGGGGACGGGGCGTCGGGGTCGACGCCGCGCACCGCGCGGGTGGCGAAGCGGTCGCAGCCGACGGTGTCGTCGACGCGGATCTCGTGGGGAGGCGTCGCCGTGACCTCGGGTTGGGCGTCGAGGCGGCCCGCGGGGTCGGTGAAGGGGACGCCGAGACGGTGGGCGACCTCCCTGGCGATGCCGCGCATCGAGAAGCAGTGGCTCATGTCGGGGGTGAGTTCGAGTTCGAAGATCACCTCGTCGAGGCCGACCACGGCGCGGGCGTCGGCACCGGGCTTGACGTCGGCGTCGGACGGCAGCACGATGATGCCCTCGTGCTCGTCGCTGACGCCGAGTTCGCGGGCCGAGGCCATCATGCCGTCGGAGACGTGGCCGTAGGTCTTGCGGGCCGCGATGGCGAATCCGCCGGGCAGCACCGCGCCGGGCAGCGCCACCACGACGGTGTCGCCGGCGGCGAAGTTGCGGGCGCCGCAGACGATCCCGCGCGGGGCGTCCTCGCCGACGTCGACCTGGCAGTAACGAATCGGCTTCTTGAAATCGGTGAGTTCCTCGATGGACTCGACGTGGCCGACCACCAGGGGTCCGGTCACGTTGTCGCGCAGGTCCTCCACGGTGTCGACCTCGAGGCCCGCCAGGACGAAGGCGGCGTCCAGGTCGGCCAGCGGGAGGTCGGCGGGCAGCGCGGCGTATTCCCGCAGCCATGACAGTGCGACTCGCATCGCTATTCCTCCGTTCCGAGTGCCAGCGGGAAGCGGACGTCCCCGTCGAACATGTCGCGCATGTCGGTGACGTCGTGGCGCAGCATGACCGCGCGGTCGATGCCCATGCCGAAGGCGAAGCCACTGTAGACGTTCGGGTCGATGCCGCAGGCCCGCAGCACCCGCGGGTTGATCATGCCGCAGCCGCCCCACTCGATCCACCGTGGACCGTCCTTGTGGGCGGTGAACCAGACGTCCATCTCGGCACTGGGTTCGGTGAACGGGAAGTAGGACGGACGCAGCCGCGTCTTGACGTCCTCTCCGAACATCGCCCTGGCCCAGTGGTCCAGGGTTCCCTTGAGGTGGGCCATGGTGATGCCCTTGTCGACCACGAGGCCCTCGGTCTGGTGGAACACCGGGGAGTGGGTGGCGTCCACCTCGTCGGTGCGGTACACCCGCCCCGGAGACACCGCGTAGATCGGCGGGGTCTGGTGCAGCATCGTGTGGATCTGCACCGAGGAGGTGTGGGTGCGCAGCACCAGACCGGATTCGCGGCGCTTGGCGGACGCCAGATAGAACGTGTCCATCATGGTGCGCGCCGGGTGGTCGGGGCTGATGTTGAGCGCGTCGAAGTTGAACCACTCGGGCTCGACCTCGGGGCCCTCGCCGATCTGGTAACCCATGGCGGTGAAGAAGTCGGCGACGCGCTCGGCCATCAGCGTGATGGGGTGCCTGGCGCCGGACGCCTGGCGCCGCACCGGCACCGTCACGTCCACCGTCTCCTCCCGCAGCACCCGCCGGGCGGCCTCGGCGGCCAGCACGCCCGAGCGCCGGTCGTAGGCGGCGGTGACGGCCTGGCGGGCGGCGTTGACCCGCTTGCCCGCGTCGGCCTTGGCCGCCGGGGGCAGCGAGCCGATCTCGCGGCGCGCCAGGGAGATCGGCGACTTATCGCCCAGGTGTGCCGGCTTGACGGCGGCGAGCGCCTCGGCGTCGGCGGCGTCGGCGAACGCCTTCTCGGCGTCGGCCACGGCCGCGTCCAGCGCCTCGGGCGCCAGGTTCACGGCCTCTTTCGGATCGTATGGGTCGCTTCGATAACTCATCGCTTCACAGACTCTCGGTACGCAGGGCACGCCGCCCCGCAGCAGTTTAGGGAAGGTTGCTCACGGCGCGGCCGTCCGCCCACCGATGAGGACTGAAGCGATTGAGGGTATGGAGAATTACCGCCGCAGCCCGCCACCGGCGGGCCGCATAAACATCTGCGCCATCGCGCACGACATCTCGGTTCTCCTTAAACGTTGTTGCCTGGCTGAAGCATACAGGCACACCGCCGCGGCGGTCGCCAGGTTGAGGCTCTCGGCCGCGCCGTAGATCGGCACGCGGACCCGCGCGTTTGCCTGGGCCGCAATGGCTTCGGGCAGCCCGTGCGCCTCGGAACCAAAGATCCACGCCGTCGGACGGCGCAGCAGGTCGTCGGCGTCGTCCAGGTCGACGTCGCCGTGGGCGTCGGCGACCAGCACGCTCAGCCCCGCGTCGCGCAGCCGACGGAGGTGGTCGGCGGTGTCGCCGCCGCGCGTGACGGGGACCTGGAACAGGCTCCCGGCCGACGAGCGCACGCACTTGCCGTTGTACGGGTCGACCGCGCCGTGCGGGAACACCACCGCGCCCGCCCCGGCGGCGTCGGCGGTGCGCAGGATGGTGCCGGCGTTGCCGGGGTCGGAGACGCCGTCCAGCACCGCGACCAGGCGGGAGTCGGTCGCCAGGGCCGCGTCCACGAACTCGCACTCGGCGATGATCCCCTGTGGAGTCACGGTCTCCGACAGCGACGCCAGCGCGTCGGCGGTGACCACGTTCAACCGCGCCCCCTGCTGCTCGGCGGCCGCCGCCAGCGGCGTGTGCCGCTCCAGCGCGTCGGCCGCGGCGAACAGCTCACGCACCACCCCGCCACGCCCCAGCGCCGCGGACACCGCGTTGGGTCCCTCGGCGAGGAAGCGCCGCCGGGCGTCGCGGTACTTGCGCCGCGTCAGCTTGCGGGCAGCAGCAATCCGGGACGACGTCCGCGTCAGCGGGGTCGTCCCGGATGGGGAAGCCGGCATATCAGGCGGCGTTGGTCGCCGGCAGCGCCGAGCGGGCCGCCTCGACGAGCGCGGTGAACGCGTCGGCGTCGGTGACGGCGATGTCGGCGAGCACCTTGCGATCCACGTCGATCTCGGCGGCCTTCAGTCCCTGGATGAACCGGTTGTACGTGATGCCGTTCGCGCGGGCGGCGGCATTGATGCGGGTGATCCACAGCCGACGGAAGTCGCCCTTGCGGGCCTTGCGGTCCCGGTAGGAGTACTCGTAGGAGTGGAGCAGCTGCTCCTTGGCCTTGCGGTACAGCCTGGACCGCTGTCCCCGGTAGCCCTTGGCGGCTTCCAGGGTGGTGCGACGCTTCTTCTGGGCGTTGAGTGCCCGCTTAACGCGTGCCACGGGTGTTTCTCCTCAGTTGCTCTTGGCGTCCTCAGGCGGACGATTGCCTTGTCGAAAAGGGGCTCACCTGCCCAGCAGTCGCTTGACCTTCTTGACGTCCGCCTTGGCGAAGTCGACGGTGCCGGCAAGCCGCCGCGTCAGGCGCGAGGTCTTGTGCTCCAGGTAGTGGCGCCGGTTGGCACGCTGCCGCCGGAGCTTCCCGGAACCGGTGATCTTCACCCTTTTGCGCATGCCGCTGTGGCTTTTCATCTTCGGCATCGGAACTCCTTGTCTTCCTTTATTCGGCTACCGACTGCTGTTCGGCACCGTCAGTCTGCTTCTTGTCCGGGCGCGGGGCCACGGGCTGCTTGGCCCGGTGGGGCGCCAGCACCATGATCATGTTGCGTCCGTCCTGTTTGGGCGCGGACTCGACACCGCCGAGGTCGGCGACCTCGTCGCCGAGCTTCTTCAGCAGCCGCAGGCCCAGTTCGGGACGGCTCTGCTCCCGGCCCCGGAACATGATCGTGATCTTTACCTTGTCCCCGGCCTTGAGGAAGCGCATCACGTGACCCTTCTTGGTCTCGTAATCGTGGGCATCGATCTTCGGCCGGAGCTTCATTTCCTTGATGACGGTCTGTTGCTGGTTGCGACGGGCCTCGCGCGCCTTCAACGCCGTTTCGTACTTGTGCTTGCCGTAGTCCATGAGCTTGCACACCGGCGGACGGGCGGTGGGCGCAACCTCGACCAGATCCAAGTCGACGTCGGCGGCCAGCTGCAGGGCCTTGTCCAGTGAGACGATGCCCACCTGCTCACCCTGTGGGCCGACGAGCCGAACCTCACGGGCCCGGATCTGTTCGTTTACGCGCAAATCGCTGATGGGACCTCCTAGTAACGCGATACGTGCACACGTGCGACCGGTCGCGTACGCGAAGAACCCACAAACGACGAAACCCCGGCGTATAGCCGGGGCCCCACGCTTCGCACACACCGCTAAGGCGCGTGTGAAACGACTCGGACCCGAACGACCTGAAACGGCTGGGACGGGTGGGAGCGGGGCTCCGCTTGCGCGAACTCACCGGACACGCCGGTGGTCGGTCGATCGTCAACGATAGCAGACGCTCAATCGTTGGCCTCGGCCAGGAGCTTGCGGAGCCTGCGCACGGCGTCGACGGCGTACTGGCCGTCCACCGCCTGGATCGCCATCACCGCCACCACGTCGTCGTCGGCCAGCTCCAGCATCGCCCAGGCCGCGCCGCGCGGGAACGACACCTTCGTCACCACCTGCCAGGGCAGGTCGTAGGAGCCGAACAGGTTGCGGATCCTGACTCCCTTGGCGTCGGCCCACACCCGGGGCCGGGCGAACAGCAGGATGCCCGCCGCGGCGAGGACCCCCAGTCCGACCATGGCGAAGGCGTCGGCGCGCTGGAACACCCCGCCGCCCTCGGTCTTGCCGGTCATGGCGGTGGACGCCACGACGCATACGGCCAGAACCGCCACGGCGGCGATCCAACAGCCCACAGTGGTCTTTCGAGGACGGGCGACGAGAGAGGAGCCCGAATCGACCTTGTTCATTGCTCGGAGTCTGCCAGCCGCCGCGCCCGCCCCCATAAGTGGCCCACAGAATCCCTGGTACCGCGAGGGCGGCTTTCGGCACGCAGGGTGTCAAACCGGCCACATGGCGCATACAGTGGAATCGTGCAGGAACTCCCCGATCTTCACCACGCCACCGTCGACGACATCTCCGGCCGGGTCGAAACGACCGTCTGCCAGGCCGACACCGCCCAGTCCCTGGGCTCGGGAGACGTGCCGGTGTTGGGAACACCCAAGGTGCTGGCGCTGGCCGAGGCCGCGACCGTGATGGCCCTGACCCGCCGCATGCCCACCACGATGACCACTGTGGGCACCCGAGTGGAACTGCGCCATGTCGCCGCGACCCCCTTGGGCCGCAAGGTGACCGCGCAGGCGGTGTTGAGACACAGGGACGGCAACCGGCTGATCTTCGAGGTGGCGATCCTGGACGCCGACGGCACCCTGGTCGCCGAGGGCACAGTGGAGCGTCAGCTGGTGAATCGCGAAACGTTCATGTCCAAGGTGAATCGGAACTTACGGCAAACGATCGATCTCGATCGTCGAATCGATGGCCAGCAGGGCGCGGGGTTCCCCGGTGACGACCGGCCAGCCGCGGCGGCGCTGCGCGCACCAGGTGACGTGACCGGCCGACAGCGCGCCGTGCTGGCGCGAGCGCGACAGCATCAGGCCCACGTCGTGGGCGGCGTCGGTGTCGAATTCCAGGGTCACCACGACCGGCAGGGATCGCAAGACCCGCAAGGCGTCCCGGTCGCGGCGCGGCGCCTTGGACCAGGCCTCGGCCAGGGCACAGGTCGGCACGGCCAGCACGATCCCCTGTTCGGCGGCGGTCCATACGACGGCCTGTGGGTAGGGAGAGGAGGCCGCGAAACCAATGAGGGCGGATGTATCGAGAATGCGTCCGCCTATCACGTACCCGCCTCGGTGCCGTCGGCCTCGACCCCCAGTACATCGCGCGCCCAGGCCAGATGTTCGGGACTGGGGCCCTGCCCCTTGCGCTCGAACAGGACCTGAAGGTCCGCAAGGGACTGGTCCCTGTGGAGCTTCGACATCACGGCATCCACCACGTAGGACGAAAGCGCGGCGGCGTCGTCGCCGACCACCTTGTGGATCGCCGCCACCACCTCGGATGACAGCTCCACGGTCACGCGCTCGGTCTCGCCCATGCGCTACACGGTAACCGATTTCGCTACGAAACCATAGATCCCACGGCGGGCTTGGACGCCAGCTGCGACTGGGCGCGTTCCACGCCCGGATCCAGGGACCGCTCCACGAAGATGGCGTGCCACAGGCAGAACACCAGGATCGTCCACACCTTGCGACTGTTGTCGGCCTTGCCGTCGCGGTGGTCGCGCAGCAGCCCGCGCACGTACTCCAGGTCGATCAGGTGGCCGCACCCGGCGGTGGCCAGGATGTTGTCGGCCCACTCGAACATCTCCCGGCCCAGCCACACCCGGGTCGGGGTCGGGAAGCCCATCTTCGGGCGGTTCACGATGGCCGGGGGCACCACCTGGGCCAGCGCCTGGCGCAGCGCCCACTTGGTGTGGTTGCCGCGCAGCTTCACCTTCTCGTCCAGCGGCAGCTTCGAGGCGACCTTGAACACCTCGACGTCCAGGAACGGCACCCGCACCTCGAGGCTGTGCGCCATCGACATGCGGTCGGCCTTGACCAGGATGTCGCCGCGCAGCCAGGTCTTGATGTCGACGTACTGCATGCGGGTGGTGTCGTCCAGGCCGTCGCACTCGGCGTAGAAGGGCGCCGTGATGTCGGTGTAGGTGACGTTGGGGTCGTAGTTGCGCAGGATCTTGCGCTTCTCCTCCTCCTTGAAGATGTTGGCGTTGCCCACGAAGCGGGTCTCCAGCTCGGTGGTGCCGCGTTCGAGGAAGCTCTTGCCCTTGACGCCCTCGGGGATCACCTTCGACACCGCCCGCAGCCCCGAGCGCACCCCCCTGGGAAGGCCCGAGATCGGTTGCAGCGACAGGGGTTCGCGGTAGATCTGGTAGCCGCCGAAGAACTCGTCGGCGCCCTCGCCGCCCAGCACCACGGTGACGTGCTCGGCGGCCTTGGCGGCCACGAAGTACAGCGGCACCAGCGACGGGTCGGCCACCGGGTCGTCCAGATGCCACACGATCTTGGGCAGCGCCGACATCATCTCCTCGGGGCCGATCTTGGTGCCGACCGACTTCACGCCCAGGTGGGCGGCGGACTCCAGCGCCACGTCGAGCTCGTTGTAATGGCCGGGGACGTCGAAACCGACGGTGAAGGTGAGGATGTCCGGGTTGAACTCCCGGGCCAGCGCCACGATCCCGGTGGAGTCGATGCCGCTGGACAGGAAGGTGCCCACGGGGACGTCCGAGCGCATGTGGATCCGCACCGACTCCCGCAGGGTGTCGAGGATCTCGGCGTAACAGCGCTGCGGGTTGTCGACCGGCAGGGGCGGCAGGAAGTCGGGGTTGAAGTAGCGGGTCGCGGCGACCTCGCTGCCGATGGTGAACTGGATGTAGTGGCCGGCGGCGATCCGGTCGATGCCGCGGTGCATGCTGCCGGGCTCGGGCGCGTACTGCAACGTCAGGTAGTGGGAGAGGTTCGCCTCGTCCAGGGCCGTGGGGTCGATGAACGGCATCAGGGCCTTCTTCTCGCTGGAGAAGTAGAAGCCCTCGGGGGTCTGGAGGTGGAACATCGGCTTGATGCCGAACTGGTCACGGGCGCCGAAGCCGCGCTTTTCCTGCCGGTCCCAGATAACGAAGGCGAACATGCCGCGCAGCCGCTTGGCGACGTTGGGCCCCCAGTGGTGGTAACCGGCCAGGATGACCTCGCCGTCGCCCTCGGTGGCGAAGGTGGCGCCGTGCTGCTCGATCAGCTCGGCGCGCAGCTCCTTGTAGTTGTAGATCTCGCCGTTGTACGTCATGACGTAGCGGCCGTCGGCGTACCACAGGGGCTGATGCGAGGACTCGACGTCGATGACCGCCAGCCGCTTGTGGGCGATGGCGATGTGGTCGTCGACCATCTCCAGGCCCGTCCCGTCGGGCCCGCGGTGATGCAGTGTCTCGTTGGCCGCGGTGATGTCGGCCCGCCGCGCCTCGGCGGTGGCTCCCGTGCTGATGAAGGTGAGCAGTCCACACATGCGCTACATCCTCGCACCTGGCGCGCGGGCGCCAAAACGCCGCCTTCATCACCTGTTGAGCCCCATCTCTTCCACCCCGCCACGCTCGGGGCTACGGTCGAGAAAGGCAAAGATCCCGAGGAAGGCCACGCCCATGTCCGACAACACCAAGACCGGCGAACGCAGCCACGACCCGAGATTCCCGGAGAAGTTCCTGGAGTTCATGCGCACCGGTTGGGGTCCGTCGGGCCTCACCGATCTGGTCGCCGTGCCTCAGGCCACCCGCCACGCCCAGCGCCGCGACGCGGTGTCGCAGGCCTTCCCCGGCGAGACCCTCATCATCCCCACGGGCGCCGAGAAGGTGCGCGCCAACGACACCTTCTTCCGCTTCCGCGCCGGCAGCGACTACGCCTGGCTCACCGGGGACTACGACCCCGAGGGCGTCCTGGTGCTGCGTCCCAGCTCCGGCGGGCACGACGCGGTGCTGTACCGCCACCCCCGCAAGTCCAAGGATTCCGACGAGTTCTTCCGCAGCGCCCAGTACGGCGAGCTGTGGGTCGGCCGCCGCTACGCCCTCGACGAGATGGCGGCGCTGTTGGGGATCGAATGCCGCGACCTGGCGGAGTTCGAGGCCGAGGTGTCGAAGCTGCAGCGCGACAAGGCGCGGGTGCTGCGCGGCTTCGACGCGTCCGTCGACCGCGAGCTGGAGGCCGAGGAGGCCGCCACCGACGCCGAGGGCAACAAGCAGCTGACCCGCGACGCCGAACTGGCCGCGGTGCTGTCGGAACTGCGCCTGGTGAAGGACGAATGGGAGATCGCCCAGCTGCAGGACGCCATCGACATCACGGTGCGCGGCTTCGAGGACGTCGCCCGCGCCCTGCCGTCCGATCGCTCGATCCGCGAGCGCCTCATCGAGGGCATCTTCGGTCTGCGCTCTCGCCTGGAGGGCAACGGCATCGGGTACGACTCGATCGTCGGCGCGGGATCGCACGGCACGACGCTGCACTGGATCACCAACGACGGCGCCACCACCCCGGGCGAGCTGATCCTGATGGACATGGGCGTGGAGAACAAACACCTCTACACCGCCGACGTCACGCGGACGATCCCCGTCAGCGGACGGTTCACGCCGCTGCAACGCCAGATCTACGACCTGGTGCACGCCTCGCAGCAGGCGGGCATGGACGCGATCAAGCCCGGGGTCGACTTCGCGGAGATCCACCAGGTGTGCATGCGGGTGCTGGCCGAGGGCCTGTCGGGTCTGGGGATTCTGCCCGTGAGCGTCGACGAGGCGATGGACGCCGATTCGCTGGTGTATCGGCGCTGGACGCTGCACGGCTTCGGGCACATGCTCGGCATCGACGTGCACGACTGCGCGAACGCGCGGGCGGACAACTATCGGCTGGGGAAGCTCGCCGAGAACCATGTGCTCACCGTGGAGCCCGGTCTGTACTTCCAGACGGATGACGAGCTGGTCCCCGAGGAGCTGCGCGGCATCGGCATTCGCATCGAGGATGATGTGCGGGTGACCGCCGACGGGTGCGAGAACCTGTCGGATGGCTTGCCGCGCACCGCCGATGACGTCGAGGAGTGGCTGGCGACGCAGCGGGACAAGGGCCCGCACATCGCGGGGTTGGAGTAGGAGTCGGGGCGGCGGTGTGGGGGCCGCCGCCTCAGTGCTTGCCCATCAGGGCGCGCAGGGTTTCGGCTTCGGGGACGCCGAGGCGCTCGAATATGGTGAAGGCTCTGCTACGACAATCCCTTGCGCGAGAAGTGTCTCCGAGCCCCGAGTACGCGTCCGCCATCAACGTGAGCGTGCGGGCCCGATACAGCGGATAGGGCATCACCTCGAACGTCTGGCATGCCTTGCCACCGAACATGATCGCCTGAGCAAAATCGCCGGTTCGGAGGTAAACCATGCAACGGACGCGTGCCATTTGCGCGGCAAGCTCTCGATCGGACTTCGCAGATTCATCCTGTGGCAACAGATTGAGCTGTTCGATCGACTCGATGTATCGACCTTCGTCACAAAGGATTTCCGCCAATATTTCGCGCGCACCATACCCAATCGCGGGTCTCCCCGACTTGTCGCCGATCTCGAGTGCGGCAGCAATGTCATGATACGCAAGATCCAGTTCTCCTGCGCCTCGCAGAAGTGATCCCCGGTACGCCAAGGCGAGGATTCTCAATCGGACGTCGGGACTATCGTTCGCGATAGACAACGCTCGATCGTATTTCGCACGCGCGACGGTGACGCGACCGAGATCCTCATCAAGGCGACCCCAGTGGAGAAGTGCGGCAACGGATGGCTGCTTCCTTCCCACGACAAGCGATCGCAGCAATGACTCTGCTTCGTCCCATTGACCAAGAATGCGCAAGGTGTTGCCCAGAGCACCCGTGCAGTTGTCGATGAGCCGATTGTCTCCCGACCTCATCGCAGCGGCGCGCGCGGCGCGCAAAATCGGTTCAGACTTGGCATAATGACCTGCCTGTAGCAGGTGTATCGCAAGATTTCCGCGAACGTGCCCGTCACCATCGACGGGTGCTATGCGCACTGCCTCCTGGGCGTAGTCAACCGCCGTACCCCTGTCTCCCACATAACTAACCAATGTGGCCAGACATATATATAGCAAACTGAGGCCATCTGCATCACCTGAGTCGCGAGCAAAGGGAAGCTCACTTTCCGCTTGGCGCAACAGTTCCAGTGGTCTAAATTCCGCCGTTCTGAATCCTGACAAACTAATGGCCAACCGCCAGGCGTCGGGCTGACCGTGCCATGCTTTGAGCACCCTGATGACGTTGGCTCCCTCTTCGGCGGGGAGTTTGTTTCGATGCTCGTGATACCAGCCAATGAGCCGCAGCCGCATCGCTTGGCGTTCCGCAGTGTTCAACAGCTCTGGTGCATGAGTCGCGGCGTACTCCCTCACCAGATCGTGGAGTCGATATCGACCAGCGCGATACTGCTCAATGAGGTGAAATCGTTCAAGCGTTTCGAGTTGGCGGGCGGCATCCTCTTCGGAAAGTCCGATCAATGACGCGGCGAGCTCTGGGACGAAATCCTCATTGGGAATGAGACCCACCGTCATGAACAAGCGCTGGGTGACCGAGTCTAGGACCGCAAATGAGCGATCGAATGTTTGGCCGACGGCAGCTCGAGGATCATCGTCGATGACGAACTTGTCGAGGCGCTTGGGTCCGTCGAGCTCCGCCACGAAGTCGCCGAGGCTGGTATCCAACTGTGATGCAATGGTCGCAGCGGCAATACGCAACACCAGCGGCAAATGTCCGCACAGCTCTGCCAGGCGGTGTGCCATTTCGGGTTCTTCTCGGACTCGCTCGGCGCTGATGATGCTACTCAATAGGTCCACGGACTCGCTGTGGCTCAATGTATCGACATGGACGGGCAACGCTCCGTCGAGGCGTTCGATACTGGGGAGACTGGCACGGCTGGTGACCACGGCAAAGTTGCCCGCCCCATTGGGTAGCAAGGCCCGAACCTGGTCGGCATCGCGCGCA
>NZ_DASQPW010000169.1:0-27711 GCF_035643755.1 Stackebrandtia sp.
GGCGTCGCGCAGCGCGATGTCGCAGGCGGCGGCCAGCATGGCGCGCGCGGCGGGCTGCTTGCCGGGGGCGAGGAACTGGTCGACGACGGTGTCGGCCGCGAAGCCGAGCACGGCGGGAAAGACCGTGTCGTCTTGGCGCGGCAGGGTCGCCACCGCCAGGGCGAGGTAGTCGTGGGCGGGCCACTGGGCGTCGCGGGTGGCGTTGGCGGCCGACGACCACAGCACGGCGCGGGTCAGCGAGTCGTCGAGGTCCGACAGGGCCTGCGGCAGGAGCTCGCGGCCGAGATCGTCCAGGCGCGCCTTGGCGAAGGTGAGGTCGGCGTCGTTGATGAGCACCAGGCCCGCCCTGGCCCCGGCCGCGGCGTCGACGACGGTGCGCTCGCCGTGTTTGTGGGGGTCGATGTCGACGTCGGTGGTCAGGCCGGCTGTCGCGCCGTCGTACACGGCGACCCTGACGCGGTGGGGTCGCAGCACCGGGTGTTCGGGCGGCGCCGACTGCACGATCGCCAGCGACTCCACGCGCCCGTCCTCGGTGTACGCCAGCTCGGGGGTCAGGGTGTTGACCTGCGGCTGCCGCAGCCACACCTCGGCCCAGGCGCGCAGGTCGCGCCCGCTGGCGGCCGCCAGCGCGTCGAGCAGATCGTCCAGTGTGGCGTTGCCGAAGGCGTGGGTGTCGAAATAGGACCGCAGCCCGCGCAGGAACGCCTCGTCCCCCAGCCAGGCCGCCAACTGGCGCAACACGCTGGCGCCCTTGGCATACGAGACGCCGTCGAAGTTCTTCAACGCCTCGTCGGCGTCGCGCACCCGTTCGGGCGCCACGGGGTGGGTGGAGGGCCGCTGGTCGGCGGCGTAGCCCCATGCCTTGCGCCCCACCGCGAAGCTGGTCCAGGCGTCGGAGAACTCGGTGGCCTCGGCCGCGGTGCGCCACCCCATGTACTCGGCGAACGCCTCGTTGAGCCAGATGTCGTCCCACCAGCGCAGGGTCACCAGGTCGCCGAACCACATGTGGGCCATCTCGTGGGCGATCACCACGGCCCGATGCTCGCGGTCGGAAACCGTTGCCGCGCCACGGAACAACATCGACTCGTTGAAGGTGACGCACCCGGGATTCTCCATGGCGCCCCAGTTGAACTCGGGCACGAACGCCTGGAAGTAGTTTCCGAACGGGTATCGGATGCCGAACATCGCGTGGTAGTGGTCGAAGGACGCGCGGGTGACGGCGAAGATCTCCTCGGCGTTGGCCTCCACGATGTCCGCCATGGACTTGCGCCCGGCGATCCCCAGCGGAATCCCGTCGTGTTCGGCGTCGACGGTGTGCCAGTCGCCCGCGACCACGGTCACCAGGTACGTCGACATCGGCTGGGTGGTTTCGAAGACGGTGCGGCCGTTGTCGCGCGAGGCGATGGCGCCGTTGGCCCACACCGTCCAGTGCGCTGGCGCGTTCACCGACAGCGTGACGCGGGCCTTCAGGTCGGGCTGGTCGAAGCAGGCGAACACCAGGTCGGCGTTGGCGGGGCTGGAGGTGGCGTACACGTAGGTCTTGCCGTCGAGCGGGTCGATGAACTTGTGCATCCCCTCCCCGTCGTGGGTGTAGGGCAGTCGGGCCCGCACCGTGACCTCGTTGTCGGCGGCCAGGTCGCGCAGGGCGATGCGCCCCTCGGCGTAGGCGGCGGCGTCCAGTTCCGCGCCGTTGAGCCGAACCTCGACATCGGTGGCGTCGCGCAGCTGCGCGAAGGTGGCGGCCCCGGGCTCGGCGCAGGAGAACCGAATCGTGGTGTCCGTGGTGAAGCGGTCGCTGGTGGCGGCGTCGGTGAGGTCCAGTTCGATGCGATAGGACGCGACATCGACCAGGGCGGCGCGGTCGACGGCTTCGTCGCGGGTGAGGCTCGGCATTGTCCGAAGCCTACGGACACGAAGATCACCCTGCCAACGATTTGGCGTTCGCCGTGGGCGAAGCGGGCGGGGGCAGCGGTAGTGTTACGCAACGATGGCCAGGTGGGAGACGTCGGACGACGCGGGGAGACGCTCCGCGACACCCCCACCATCGCCGTCTGTCCACATAGGCTATAATGAGGAGGCCCAACGGCCCAACGGCCCAACGGCCCAACGGCCCAACGGCCCAACGGCCCAACGGCCCAACGGCCCAACGGCCCAACGGCCCAACGGCCCAACGGCCGACCGTTGGGCGACGGTCGCGACCGATCGGACCGTTCTGTTCGTAGCGCGAACGCTTCAGTCCACGGCGCGGTTGTGGTACGACGTCGTTCCCCTGCTGCACAGCGATACCCGTATCCAGACGTTGTTCACCGTCGATGCGACCTCCGAGTTCGGCGCGGGCGTGCCCGAGTTCCTGACCTCGCGGGGTGCCCTGGTCGTCCCGTGGGAGGTGGCCCGCGATCGCTCCAGGTTCGACTGTGATCTCACGGTCTCAGCCAGCGCCAACGGAAACCTGCACGAACTCCCGGGGCCGCTGTTGTTGATGAGCCACGGCGCGGGGCATCACAAGTACTTGGCGACCGACGGCGGCGTCGACGACACGGTGGCGGGTCTGTCGCGACAGCAACTGATTCACGACGGCACGGTGGTGCCCGCCGCGATCGCGTTGGGCGGCAACGAACAGCTGGCTCGGCTGCGCCGCGAGTGCCCCGAGGCCGTCGACCGTGCCACCGTCACGGGCGACATCTGTCACCAGCGCCTGCTCGCCAGTCGGCCGCAGCGCGAACGCTATCGGCGCGAGCTGGAACTCCACGAGGGACAAAAGCTCGTCCTGTTGTCGTCCACGTGGGGCCGCGATTCCCTGTTCGGGCGGTATCCGCGTCTGGCCGAACGCCTGCTGTCCGAGCTGCCCTCCGACGAGTTTCGCTTCACCGCCGCGCTGCACCCGAACTGCTGGGATCGGCACGGACGCCCCCAAGTGGAGGGTTGGTTGGAGACCGCCCGCCGCGCGGGGTTGGCCCTGATCCCGCCCCACGAGGGTTGGCGCGCCGCGCTGATCGCCAGCGATCTGGTGGTGGCCGATCACGGCTCGGTCGGGTTCTACGGCGCGGCCATCGGGATTCCGCTGGCGTTGGCCGCCTTCGGTTCCGACGAGACTCCCGACGATTCGCCCGCCGCGGCGTTGGCGCGCCGCGCGCCGCGCCTCGACGTCGACGCGCCGTTGGAGTCGCAAATTCGCGCGGCCATGAGCGATTTCGATCCACACGAGGTCGGCGCCATTGTGGATGAAACTCTGGATACCAAGCAGGACAACGGGTCTCGTCTTCGCGATCGCATGTACGACCTGTTGCGCCTCGACCCGCCAGCCGCGCCATATCGCCCCGCACCCGTGGAGCTCACCGAGGTGGATTGGAAACCCGTCTCCGCGCTATACCACTTTCCGTCCATGGAGGACGGATTCGTGGCGCTGAGGCAGTACCCCGCCCGTGTCGAACCCGCCGAACCCCGGCGTCCCTATCGGGAGCGAATCCTGTCGGTGGACGCCTCCGAGACCGATCAGCGACTGTGGGACGCCGCGGCCGTCTTGTCCTGGGCCCGACCGAGACTCAGCGTCGACGAGGCGGCACGGTGGGCCGAGCGCGAGCTGTCGACCCGACGAGGCGCCGCCACGGCCGTGGCGGTCTTGCAGGACGGCCGCCTGCTGCTGGCGCTTCGCGAGTACGGCGTCTACTTGGCGCACAGTCGATCCAGGCTCGAGGCGTCCTCGGTGGGAGCGGCTGTCCACTACCTTGCGGTGAAGGGCCAGGTGCCCGGCGAGCTGCGGCTGCGCGTCGCCGACACGAACATCACCGTGCGGTTGAGGCCCGACGCACCATAGTGCTCAATCGTCGTGTCGCAAGGACGAGTTGCCGTCCATGCGTCCGATCTGGATCACGGAGCCGTCGACCATGCCCGACACGCTGTTGACGATCGATCCGTCCCCGGTGGTGATCTGCGTCGACGCCTTGCCCCATTCGCGACGCAGCCGCGCGTCGAACTCGGCGTCGCCCGCCGCCACCAGGCTCAGCGCGGCCGCCAGCCGTGGCGTGTTGGCCGCGGGGTCCTGTTGCGCGGCATCGAGGGCGGCCTGGGCGCTGGGTTCGCTGGCGAAGCGGCGCTTGATGAGGCCCACCAGCGCGCCCAACGCCTTGCGTCCGCTCTCGACCGTCGCCTCGGCGAGGCTCTTGGCCACCGCGGCGGCGATGGCGATCATGACTTCATCGGACACGACTAGCTCCTCACAGTGATGTGCCGAGACTAACAAGTGGCACCATTGGTCCCCGTGGGTAAACAAGCTGGGGAGGCGAGCAGGTGACCGCTCAAGGGGACGCGGACTCGCCCGAAGAGGCGTCGAATCGCAACGACAACTCGGGGAACGTGGGTCGAGACAGCTATCAATTCGGCTCCGTCCGCGACTCCACGGTCAACATCTATCAGTCCGAGACATCGACCATCGACATCCCGAACGAGATCCCCGGTTGGGCGAGCCCGTTCGTCAATCGCGGCTCTGAGATGTCCCAGCTCGACACGCTCACCGCGGTGAAGGAGGGCGCCGCCTCACCCATCGTTGTCGTCGAGGGCACGGACGAGGTGGGCAAGACGGCATTGATGGCGAAGTGGGCCGACCAGGCCAAGGCTCATTATCCCGACGGCATGCGGTACGTCGACTTCGCGCCGAATCCCAGTCGGACGGGAACCGATCTCGACGTCGCCATCGATCACCTGCTGGGAAATGTGGACGGCGAGAACCGCGAATTCTGGCCGAGCGACGTCCACGCCAGGGCGGGTCGATGGCGGACCATCGCGGCGTCCCGCCGCATGCTGATCGTGTTGGACAATCTGGAGACTCCCGCTCTCCTGGCGCACCTGCGTCCCAACTCCCCGAGTTCCGTGATCGCGGTCGTCACCCGCTACAACACCGACGAGATCATCGCGACCTACGGCGCCGAGGTCGTGGAGGTGTCTCCGCTGTCCGACAATCACAGCCTCGACCTGTTGCGCGCGTTCTGCGAGGACGACCGCATCGACGCCGACCGCGACACCGCCTTGCGCCTCATCGGGTTGTGCAACAGGAATCTGCGCACCATCAGGGTGGTGGGCGCGCGATTGAAGCGACGTCCGCAGCTGGACCTGGTGCAGGCGTGCGCGCAGTTGGAGGACGCGTCGTCGCCATCGCGGTCGGTGGCCGCGGTGGCGACCGACCAGGCGCTGCGCGAAGGTCTTGACGCCTTCGCGCGCAAGCTGTTCGCTCAACTCGGTGCGCACCCTGGCGGGGACTTCGGGATCGATCTGGCCGCGTGGCTGGGGAACGGCGCGGGAGATCCTGCCCATGCCTTGCGGCAGTTGGAGTCCGCGCAACTGATCACGTCGATGGGGAAGGGGCGGTGGCGGATTCCCGCCCCGTTCAAGGAAACCCCGAACGACGATGCCGTCCAGCGCGTCCTTCAGTGGTATCGGCTCGCCACGCGCTATGCCGATGAGGTCATCATGGACCCCGATCGGCTGCGCGTGTCGCGAATGGACACCAGCACTTCGCTGTTCGTCTCCCCGCCATCAAAGCCTTCTGTCGCTTTGGATTGGTTCGACGCCGAGTTCGCCAACGTGGTCGCCGTCCAACGTTTCGCGCACGATCACGGCCACGACCGTCTGGTGTGGGAGCTGGAGGAGTCGCTGTGGGCGCTGTACATGAACCGCAAACGCTACCCACAGTGGAACGAGACTTCGCGACTGGCGATGGAGGCCGCCGAACACGACGGCAACCGCGATGCCCTGTCCCGGATGCTGGCCCAGCGCGCCCGCTATCTCTACGAGACGGGCGACGTCGACGCCGCGCTCGACCACACGCTGCGGGCCCGGGATCTGGCTCGCGGCACCAATAATCGGCGCCTCGAGGCGTCGGCCGTGGAGTTCGCGGGGCGGTTCTTCACCAGCCGCCGCCAGTACGGGGAGTCGATGCGGGCCTATCGATTCGCGTTGGACGTGAACATCGAGCTCGGCCATCGCCGCGCCATCGCCCTCATCCGGCACGAGCTGGGTACCGACTGCGCCGCGGTGGGCCAGGTCGATACCGCCCTGGAGCTGCTGCGGGCCTCGGTCGATGGCTTCGCCGACCTGGGTTCTCACCGCAATCGCGGTCGCGTCCTCGTCGACCTGGCCACGATATTGGCGAGCCTGGATCGCCTGCCGGACGCGATGGCGTCCTTCGACGCCGCGATCGCGACGCTGGACGAGGCGGGATCCAGCTTCTACGTCGCCAGGGCCCGCGAACAGCGCGGTGACGTCCTGGCGGGCCATCACCAACGCGCCCAGGCGATCACGGACTGGCAGGCCGCCTTGGACATCCACGTCAAGCACCACAACGGCGACGGCCCGCAGGCCGACAGGTTGCGCGAGAGGCTTCGGTCCGCGGCGGCCTGACGTCGCTCAGCCGCGCGGTTCGAAGACCTCTTCGCCGCGGTCGCGTTTGGCCGCCATCTCCCAGGCCGCGTCGGCGATCTCATCGGGGTTGATCGATTGCGGGGCCGCTTCGCCGACGTTGTCGGCGTTGGCGACGACGAAATCGTGCACCGCGCTGCGCTCGATCATGGCGCCGATCGACAGCACGCCCGCATACACCCCCTTGTCCGCCAGCGCCGCGTTGAGGGTCAGCGCGTAGTGGCGGACCGCGGCGGCCATCAGGGCGAGGCCGCCCAGTTGCGGCATGGGGCGCACTCCCGACAGGCCGCTGCCGAACAGCAGCGTGCCGTTGCCGCGCTCGACCATCCCCGGCAGGACGTGATGCACCGCGTCCACGGAGGGGTAGATCAGGTCGAAGGAGGAGCGGACCACGTCGGAGGTGGTGTCGGTGATGTTCTCGGGCGCCCAGCCGTCGCCGGTCGGGACGATGCCGTTGTAGAGCACCGAGATGTCGCCGAGGCGCTCGGTGATGGCGTCCAAGGTGGAGGCGATCTGGCCCGGTCGCATGACGTCGGCGGGGAAGGCCGTGGCGTCGATGCCGTCGGCGGCCAGCGCCTCGAGGCGTTCGGGGTGGCGGTCGATGCCGCGCGATACCAGGGCGACGCGGTGGCCCGCGCGTCCGAAGCGGTGGGCGATGGACATGCCGAGGCCCGGGCCCGCGCCGATCACGACGGCGGTGGTGGTGTTGGACATGGTGGTGCCTTTCCCAAGTCGAGTTCGATTAAATCGAGGGCGCCCTCAACTTCCAATCGACCGTACCATAAGTTGAGGAGGCCCTCGACTTCGTATCATGGACGACATGACCGCCACGAGACCGCTGCGCGCCGACGCAGCCAGGAACCGCGACAAGCTTCTGGCCGCCGCCTCCGACCTGTTCGCCGAGCGCGGCCTCGACGTACCGATGGAGGAGATCGCCCGGCGCGCCGAGGTCAGCATCGGGACCCTGTACAACCACTTCCCCACCCGCGGCGCCCTCCAGGACGAGATCATCCCGAGACGACTGGCCGAAATGGACGCCATCATCGACGCCGCGCTGGCCGTCGACGACCCGTGGCAGGGCTTCGTGGACTTCGTGGTCGCGACGATCGCGCTGAAGGCCCAGGACCACTGCATCAACGAGGCCTTCGGGCGCCGCTTCGAACTCAGCGAGACGGTGCGCGCCGCGTGCGACCGCGCCTTCGCCCCCACCGACCGCATCATCCAGCGCGCCAAGGACTCCGGCCAGCTGCGCGGGGACTTCGCGCGCACCGACGTGATCATGATCGGCATGGCGCTGACCCAGCTGCTGAACCAGACGATGGACCTGGCGCCGCAGCTGTGGCGCCGCTGCCTGGCGCTCTACCTGGACGGCCTGCGCGCCGAGGCGGCCCACCCCATCGACGTCCCGCCGCTGGCCATCGAGCGGCTGGAGGAGGTGCTGTCGGAGCGGGCCGCCAAGCGCGGCTAGGCGGCCGGGTCCGGGACGGCGAAACCGTACGGCAGCTCCAGGCGGTGCTCGGCCAGCAGGTCGGCGTCGCCCAGGATCAGTGAGGTCGCGGCGTCGGCCACGATGCGCCCGGCGTCCAGGATCACCGCGCGGCGGCACAGCTCGTGGGCGTAGGGCAGGTCGTGGGTGACCATGAGCAGGGTGACGTCGAGGCCGCGCAGGATCTCGGCGAGCTCGCGGCGCGCCGCGGGGTCCAGATTGGACGACGGCTCGTCCATGACGAGGATGCTGGGCCGCATCGCCAGCACCGTGGCCACGGCGACCCGGCGGCGCTGGCCGTAGGACAGGTGGTGCGGGGCGCGGTGGCGGTGCTCGGCCATGCCGACGGCCTCCAGCGCCTCGTCGACGCGGGCGTCGAGTTCGGCGCCGCGCAGTCCCAGGTTGGCCGGGCCGAAGGCGACGTCCTCGGCGACGGTGGGCATGAACAGCTGGTCGTCGGGGTCCTGGAACACCACGCCGACGCGGCGGCGGATCTCGGCGAGATTGGCCTTGGTGACCTCGAGCCCGTCGACGCTCACCCGCCCGCCCCCGGTCAGGATCCCGTTGAGCTGCAACACGAAGGTGGTCTTGCCCGCGCCGTTGGGGCCTAGCAGCGCCACCGTCTCGCCGGCGCCGATCGACAGGTCGACGCCCGCCAGCGCCCGGTGTCCGTCGGGGTAGGAGTAGGTGACGTCGCGCAGCTCGAGCATCATGCGATCATCGCCACCGCGGCGATGGCTGCCGCGGCCGCCGGCAGCACGCCCGCTCGCGCCCAGTCGGCGCCGCGGGCGGGCGGGAACGCCGCGCCCACCGGCATTCGTCCATTGTAGCCTCGTGAGAGCATCGCGACGTAGACCCGTTCGCCGCGTTCGTAGGCGCGCAGGAACAGCGCCGCGACCCCGGACGCGTAGGCGCGGGCCTGCCACAGGAAGTGGGGGTTGTCGCCGCGCGACAGCCGGGCGATGCGCATCCGCTTGGCCTCGCCGGACAGCACGTGGATGTAGCGGGTCATGAAGGTGGCGATCTGGATGGCCGCGCGCGGCAGCCGCAGCCGCTCCAACCCGGCCAGCAGGGACGACACGTCGGTGGTGGCGGCCAGGATCAGCGAGGCCCACACCCCGAGGGTGGCCTTGGCGAGGATGTTCCAGGCACCGTAGGCACCGTCCAGCGACAGGTGCATGCCCAGCCAGACGAAGCGGGGGCCCGGCGACACGAACGGCAGCAGCACGGCCAGGGCGACGAACGGCAGCTCGATGAGGCTGCGTTTCAACAGCCACAGTGGATTGAGACGGGCGGCGGCCAGGACGGCGGCGACCAGCACCGCGTAGCACCCGAAGGCCCACAGCTGGTGGCGCGGCGTGGCCACCACGACGATGGTGAAGCCCACCGCCGCGGCGATCTTCGCCTCGCCGGGAAGCCGGTGCACCGGCGAGTCGCCCTCGCGGTACAGCGGGTGGGCGTGTCCGGCTCCCATCAGCCCTGCTCCGGGGTCTTGGCGCGGCGCTTCAGCAGCCAGAAGGCTCCCGCCCCGATGCCGAACACCACGGCGACGCCGACGACCCCGGACACCGCGGTGGAGGCGAATCCGCCGCCGAGCCCCGAGGTGGCGTATCCGGCGAAGGGCCCGGTCTCCAGGTCGTGCTTCTTGGCCTTTTGGGCCGCGCAGTGTCCGCCGGTGATGCGGCCCTGGGCGTCGGTGGCGCAGCCCTTCAGGGTGGCGGAGTCGAGTCCGTCGGGGGAGCTGGAGGCGTAGTGCGACACCACGCCCGCCAGGATCAACGCCACGAAAAGTCCACTGAGGATGAACCAGGTGGTCTTCTTGCGCATCACGCCGCCCTTTCCACGCCGGTCAGGGGCTTCATGCCGCGCAGCGCGTACACCAGGTCGGGGCGGGTGCGCGACACGGTCGCCACGGTGGCGGCGGTGATGACGCCCTCGCCGAGCCCGATCAGGAAGTGGGCGCCGAGCATGAATCCGGCCACCACGCCCATCGACATGTGGGTGGTGCCGCCGATGGCGTACTCGAAGACGAAGCCGCTGGCGCCGGCCATCACGCTGACGATGGAGGTGAGGAACACCGCGACGCTGACGCCGGTGGGCGTGCGGGGCAGCACCTTCAACAACAGCCGCAGCACGCCGTAGGTGACGAACGCGCCGATCAACGCCATGTTGGTGATGTTGAGGCCCAGGGCGGTCAGGCCGCCGTCGGCGAACAGCAGCGACTGCACGATGAGCACGATCGACACGCACAGCGCCCCGACCCACGGCCCCACCAGCGCCACGGCCAGGGCGCCGCCGAGCAGGTGTCCGCTGACGCCGGGCAGCACGGTGAAGTTGAGCATCTGGACGGCGAAGATGAACGCGGCGGTGAGTCCCGCCATCGGCACCAGGCGTTCGTCCAGGTCGGCGCGCGCCTTGGCGCCGCACAGCACGAGCAGCACCAGGGCGACGAGGGCGAAGATCACCGTGACGGGCACGTTGATGATGCCGTCGGCCATGTGCATCGCGGCGGGTCGCACGATGTCCTCCAGTCGGGGCCGGGCGATCGAGCCAAATAAAAATCGATCGCTGTTGCAAGTATCTTGCAACAAGCGCCGGGCGCCCGCAAGTCGGGTATGCCTCACAGGCGAGATGGTCCTGCCGACCCCCCATCTGGCGCCCTCGCGCACATTCACTGACTTATTTAGACGTTTCGATATATCTTTGCGGCCGTTAGGCTGGTTGCTGCGGTGACGCCCAAGAAACCGCAGACACGAAAGGTTTCCAATCGTGAATAAACGCAGACTATTCGCCGCCATCGGCGCGGCCGCATTGGCGGGGAGCACGGTGCTCGTCCTCAATGTCACATCCGCCTCGGCGGACACCCTGCCCAGCCTCAGCCAGGTGAAATCCACCATCGAGGGCACCATCGGCTCCCAACAGATGGACGCCCTGCAGCGCGACCTCGGCGCCAGCAAGGACGGCGTCTACAAGCGACTCGCCGTCGACAAGCTGACCGGCTCCATCGCCAAGCGCGCCAAGGCCGACTTCTCCGGCGACTACGCCGGAAGCTGGACCAACTCGGCGGGCACCGGAACGGTCGTCGCCGTCACCAACCCGGCACTGGTTGATGACGTACGGGACCTCGGCGCCAAGGCCAAGGTCGTCGACAAGACCCTGTCGCAGCTCAACGCCGACCAGGCCAAGCTCGACAAGGCCAAGGCCGCCGACAAGATCTACGGCTGGTCGGTCGACATCGTCCACAACACCCTCAAGGTCAAGACCGGCGACGTCTCGGCCGCCAAGGCGTTCGTCAAGCACGCCGGCGTCGACGCCGACATCGTCAAGGCCGCCAAGCCCAAGCTGCTCGACGACATCGTGGGCGGCGCCGAATACGGCATCGACAACCAGTACCTGTGCTCGGTGGGCTTCTCGGCCACCAAGGGCGGCGCCGCCGGCTTCTACAGTGCTGGACACTGTGGACAGGTCGGCTCGCAGATCACCTCCGGCACCGGCGCCGGCGGCAGCTTCCAGAACTCGGTCTTCCCCGGCGAGGACTACTCCTGGATCCAGGCCGGCAGCGGCTGGACCGCCTCCCCGCAGGTCAACGGCAGCGACCAGACCGTGGCCGACAGCAACGAGGCCGCCGTCGGATCCGAAGTGTGCCGTTCCGGCCGCACCACCGGCTGGCAGTGCGGCACCATCCAGGAAACCGGCGCCAGCGTCACCTACCCCGAAGGCACCGTCAACGGCATGACCGGCACCGACGCCTGCGCCGAGCCCGGCGACTCCGGCGGATCCTTCATCACCGGCGCCAGCGCCCAAGGCACCACCTCCGGTGGCTCCGGCGACTGCACCTCCGGCGGATACACCTACTTCTACCCGATCAACAGCGCCATCTCCGGCGCCGGAGCCGACCTCACCACCGGCTGAGCGTCACACCACCCCCGGCACCACAGGGCCCCGTCCGGTTCCACCAGCCAGGCACCGGACGGGGCCCGCCCGTCGCGCCCGCCGAAACCCGTCACCACCCCGCATTACACTCCCCCACCATGACCACACGTTTGCAGCCCGGCGACACCGCCCCCGA
Source organism: Stackebrandtia sp. (assembly GCF_035643755.1). NCBI lineage: Bacteria > Bacillati > Actinomycetota > Actinomycetes > Glycomycetales > Glycomycetaceae > Stackebrandtia > Stackebrandtia sp. The sequence continues at coordinate 11,967 of NZ_DASQPW010000169.1, forward strand.
CTTCGACCTCCCCACCGCCGACGGCGACCGCCTCGCGCTGTCCGACCTCAAGGGCGCCAAGGTCATCCTCTACGCCTACCCCGCCGCCATGACCCCCGGCTGCACCAAACAGGCCTGCGACTTCCGCGACAGCCTCGCCTCCCTCCAGGCCGCCGGCTACCGCGTCGTCGGCATCTCCCCCGACAAGCCCGAAAAGCTCGCCAAGTTCGTCGAACGCGACGCCCTCACCTTCCCCCTGGTATCCGATGTAGACAAAAACGTCCTCACCGCCTACGGCGCCTTCGGCGAGAAGAAGAGCTACGGCCGCCTCATCCAGGGCGTGATCCGCTCCACCTTCGTCATCGACCCCGACGGCAAGATCGAGGTCGCCCAGTACAACGTGCGGGCCACCGGCCACGTCGCGAAGCTGCGCCGCGACCTCGGCCTGGACTAACCGCTCCTACGGCCACACCGCCCCACGATTACGACACAGGCAGAAGGGGTGCCCGACCGGATCGGTGAACACCTGCCACCCATACCCCTCGGGCCCAACAAAATCCTGCTTCAGCGTCGCGCCGAGCTCGACGACGCGGCGCTGCTCGGCCTCGATCTCGTCCACCTCGAAATCGAGGTGATACTGCTTGGGGTGCTCGCTGCTGGGCCAGGTCGGGACGACGAAGTCGTCCACCCGTATGAAGGCCAGCTCGACCTCGCCATACGGGATGCCCGCCCAGTCGTCGTTGCTGTCGGGCTTGACGGCACGACCCGTCACCGCGGAATAGAACGCCGCCAGCCGCATCGGGTCGGGGCAGTCGATGATGAAATCGGTGAGCTTCAGCATCAGGCGATCTTGCCACGCGACGGCACGCGGACGAAGTGATTTTCGCGGGTGGTTCGGGTAACACGGACATGGCAGTGGGGCCGGAGGGATTCGAACCCTCACTGTCACGGACCTAAACCGTGTGCCTGCTGCCAAATTGGGCTACGGCCCCGATTGTTCAACCTTCCGGACAATACCTGAAGCCTCCCCCTCGCTCCGCACAAGCCAGTGCCAGAGCGCTGCCGAATGCCGACAGTGTGGGAGTAGCCCAGGGCTGCACGATGTCACCGTCCACTATTGAACCGAACGAGGCGTCCCAGCGCTTCCCGCACGTCGACAATCCGTGCTTTCGCAGAACTCGAAACACTGTGTTTTCGGATGCGGCACCGTATGGAACGCCAGCTCGCCGTAGTTCCTGAGCAATCTTGGCGGGCCCCAGGTCGGGGTCGTGCAGCGCGATTTCCACGATCGACCGATCGCGGATTTCCTTTTGGCTCTTTGGTAGCCGCGGACGCGCGACGCTGCCGAACCGCACCGTATTGGTTCTCAGGTACCGCTCACGCAGTCGATAAAACGTTGTCAATGAGCACCCGATCTGTGCGGTGGCCTCCGTCGCTTTCAGGTACCCGCGCTCGACGAGCTCTATCGAACGGGCGACCCTCTCGGGATGGGCCTTGTTGGTTTCGAATCTCTCGGGATCGCTTCGCGCAAACGTTCCCCGAGTCGAACTGGTCACGGCCGACGGTGAGGAGACTGGCTTCGGACGTCGGCTGTCGGGAGGCTTCTTCGCTCGACTCTTGCGGTGAGCTCGGCCCGCGAAGTTTGGAGTCTGGCTGTGGCAGTTGGGGCACAGGAACCGAAGGTTCTCCCGCCGACAGTCGAGGAATTCGCCATTTATGTGATCTACGTGCAGCGTGATCGGTTGGCCCTGCCAGATGCCACCGAGATCGCATCGGGCGCACGCGTAACGCTGGCCAACCTCAAGCAGCGCGCGTGTCAGCCGGGTGCCCGACGGCCGATTCGACCCGCGCGGCAGGCAGACCAGGATCTCGCGGGCGGTCAAGCGATTGTGGGCGAACAAACCCGCGTTGTGGCCTTGGCCTTTGAAATGTGATGTGTCGATGCCGAACTTGTCGAACCGACGCCGAAGGTGGGCATGCATTCCGCCTGACGGCTTCGCGATACCGAGATGTCTCATCACACCTCGCATGCTCATGGAACGGCGGGCAGCCTCTACGAGAACTTCATATGTGTACTTCACGCACGGAAAGTTAGCAATCGCCTACGACATCACCAGCTCAGTAGCTTTCGGCGCCCCAGAGGTTCGTCCCGTGTGGTGGGTTGGAGGTCGACAGCGCGGTTGCGTAGCACCCGAATTCCCAGGGGGATCAGGACTATGCACAGTAGAACGGGTTCGATCGGAATACCGAAGGTGTCGTCGTGGGGGCCCGCGTCCTTGAGGACGCCCATCCAGGTGGCGCCGCTGGCGAGCAGCAGGATCAGGCGGGCGGTGCCGATGGTGCGGGACTTGTAGGCGGCGATGGCCAGCAGGAGGGTGCCGAGGTATTGGCCGACGGAGCACCATACGGCGACGCGCCAGGGGCCGTAGCTGATGTCCATGTAGGAGTTCATGATCGCGGTGGTGGTGGCCTTGACGCCGAGTTGTTCGGTGAGTTGGAAGGCGGTCTGGTCGACTCCGGCGAAGTAGGCGCGGGCGAATAGGCCCGCGATGAGGAGGGTGGCGCCCCAGGTGGCGAGGTGGGGGGCGCGGGGGGTGGCGAGGTGGGCGAGGGTGGTGGTGGCGGGGATCAGGAGGAGGGAGCCGAGGAGGAAGCAGGCGAAGGCGAGGGTCATGAGGGTGGGGATCTTGTGGTAGGTGGCCAGCAGCATGGGGCCCGCGAATTGGCGGGTGTCGAAGTCGTGCTGTTGGGCGGGGGTGAAGAGGTGGAGTCGGGTGGGGATGTAGCGCAGTGTCCATCCGAGGCACCAGATGAGGGGGCCGAGGATAAGGGTGGTGCCGCCGATGGTGCGGCCGGGGAACCAGGGGTTGGGGTGGGCGGTTGGCATGGGTTCATGGTTGTCGCGCGGGGCGGGGTCGGCACTGGTGCGAAGTCGGGCGTGCGGGGGCACCTTGGTGGGGTGGTGGGGGTGGCGAAAGTCGCTGGCGGCGGGGTGTGAGGCGGCGTATACCCTAGCCGGGTGAGTCGACCCGATAATCGCGCCGCTGACGCGCTTCGTCCCGTGACATTCCACCGTGGTTGGACCAAGCATCCCGAGGGTTCGGTGCTGGTCGAGTTCGGGGACACCAGGGTGCTGTGTACGGCCTCTGTGGACACCGGGGTGCCGCGGTGGCGGCGAGGGGCCGGGGCGGGGTGGGTGACCGCGGAGTACTCGATGTTGCCGCGGGCGACGAACACCCGGGGCGATCGGGAGGCCGTGAAGGGGAAGATCGGGGGGCGGACCCACGAGATTTCGCGGCTGATCGGGCGGGCGCTGCGCGCGTGTCTGGACCTGAAGGCACTGGGCGAGAACACCATCACCATCGACTGCGACGTGCTGCAGGCCGACGGCGGCACGCGGACCGCCGCGATCACGGGTTCGTATGTGGCGCTTCAGGACGCGGTCACGTGGTTGACGGACAAGAAGATGGCCCGCAAGCCCGACAAGATCCTGAAGCGCTCGGTGGCGGCGGTGAGCGTGGGTGTCGTGGCCGGTGTCCCGGTGCTGGATTTGAATTACGCCGAGGACTCTTCGGCCGATGTGGACATGAACGTGGTGTGCACCGGGGAGGGTGACTTCGTGGAGGTGCAGGGCACCGGCGAGGAGGCCGTGTTCGATCGGTCGACCCTGGACGCCCTGTTGGACCTGGCGACCAAGGGGTGCAAGGAATTGACGGGCATGCAGGTGAAGGCGCTGTTGTCGTGAAGTTGCTGTTGGCGACCCGCAACAGGAAGAAGCTGGCGGAGCTGGAGCGGATTCTGGCCGAGCACACCGATGTCGAACTGTTGGGTTTGGACGATGTGCCCGAGTATCCCGAGGCGCCGGAGACGGCGTTGACGTTTGAGGGCAACGCGGTGGCCAAGGCGCGCGACGGCGTCAGGTACACGGGTTTGCCTTGCGTGGCCGACGATTCGGGTATCGCGGTGGACGCGTTGAACGGCATGCCCGGGGTGTTTTCGGCGCGATGGTCGGGAAGGCACGGCGACGATCAGGCCAATGTGGACCTGATGCTGGCGCAAATCGGCGACGTGGGCGACGAGCACCGCGGCGGGGCGTTCGTGTGCGCGGCGGCGCTGGTGTTTCCCGACGGCACCGAGCATGTGGTACGCGGGGAGGCGCGGGGTCGGATCATTCGGGAACCGAAGGGCTCCAACGGGTTCGGTTATGACCCGGTGTTCGTGCCCGACGGTTTCGATGTCACGACCGCCCAGATGTCGGCCGAGCAGAAGGACGCGATCAGTCACCGCGGCAAGGCATTCCGCCTCCTGGCGAAACTGGTGTAGAGCGCCGCCCGAGCGGGCTAGATGTCGAAGGTGGCCCCGGAGTGCACCACTTCGACGGGGCCCGAGTAGGTGGATTCGGCCTCGGCGAGGGTTTGTTCCTCGCTTCCCCAGCGCCGCACCAGGTGTGTGAGCAGGAGGCGTCCGGCGCCGACCTTGGTGGCGCATTCGCCGGCCTCGCGGCCTGTGAGGTGGACGCCGGGCGGGTTGGGGCGTCCCTCCAGGTAGGAGGCTTCGCACAGGAAGACGTCGCAGTGGTCGGCGAGGCGTTCCAGGTTGTCGCAGCGCCCGGTGTCGGACGAGTACACGAGGGAGCGTCCGCCGTATTCGACGCGCACGCCGTAGGTTTCGATGGGGTGGCAGACGCGGTCGACGGTGACGGTGAGGGGGCCCAGCGAGAACGCGCCGGAGTTCAGCGTCTTCACGTTGTATACATCGGACAGTGAGGGGCAGGCGTTCTCGCCGGCGCCGCCGTAGGCGGTGGCCAGCCGGCGTTCGGTGCCGTCGGGGCCGTACAGCGGCACGGCGGGGAACGGGGCGCCGGGCGCGTAGCGCCGCATGACGACGTAGGGGCAGGCGTCCATGATGTGGTCGGCGTGCAGGTGGGTCAGCAGGATCGCGTCGATGTCGTACGGGTTGATGTGGCGCTGCAGCGGGCCCAGCGATCCGGAGCCGAAGTCGAGCAGCAGCGCGTAGCCGTCGGCTTCCACCAGATAGGACGAACATGGGGAGTCGGGGCCGGGGAAGCTTCCGGCGCAACCGATCACGGTGAGTTTCAGTGTCATGGTGCCCCCTGGCGGCGTTGCCGGGTGGGTTCGTGCTGAGTGATCTTGCAAGTGTCGCTCATGTGACGGCCCTGGAGAGTGTGCGAATGCCCACGTCCACGGTTTCGGCGCGCAGGTTGATGGGCTGCGGGCCGAGGAAGCGGGAGGCGAGCCGCGCGAAGGCGTCGCGGTCGCCGGTGGCCAGGAAGCGGTGTTCGGGCTCGGCGGCGTCGGCGTCGCGCAGCAGGTCGCGCTCGTACAGGGTGCGGTAGACGTCGCGGGCGGTCTCCTCGGCGCTGGACACGAGGGTGACGTCCTCCCCCATCGCCAGGCCGATGAGGCCGGCCAGCAGCGGGTAGTGGGTGCAGCCCAGCACCAGGGTGTCGACGCGGGCGCGCTGCAGCGGTTCCAGGTAGCCCTGGGCGAGGCCGAGCAGTTGGCGCCCGGTGGTGACGCCGCGCTCCACGAAGTCGACAAAGGCCGGACATGCGACACTCGTCACATTCACGCCGACGGCGGCGGCGAAGGCGTCGTCGTAGACGCCGCTGGCGACGGTGACGGAGGTGCCGATCACCCCGATATGTCCATTGTGCGTAGTGGTGACGGCGCGCCGCACGGCGGGGCGGATCACCTCGATGACGGGGATGGCGAAGCGCTCGCGAATATCGGCCAGCGACGCGGCCAGCGCGGAGTTGCACGCCACGACCAGGGCCTTGACCCCTTGCGCGGCAAGGTAATCGCAGGCTTGCAGCGTGAACTGCCGCACCTGCGCGATGGGGCGAGGTCCGTACGGCGCGCGGGCGGTATCGCCCACATAGAGCAGTCGCTCCGCGGGCAGCAGGTCTCGAATCGCCCGCGCGACGGTGAGTCCGCCGACGCCCGAATCGAAGATCCCTATCGGGGCATCCGTCATGACAGGCCAGACTACGCGTTTGGCGGGCGGGTCGACGCCGGTAAAACCCTGATATGTCGGGAAGGCGACAGCGTGTGACTCGACACATGCATGTTGTGTCTATGTCAGATGGCGCCCAACAGGATCACGCCGATGACGAACAGGACGGTACTGGCCCCCAGCAGCAGCCACGGCACCTTGCGGTACTGGACCGTGACGAAACCGGCGACGACCAGAGCGAGCCCGACCACGCCGGTGACCACGAACGCCGGCTCGAACCAGCCCGGCAGGTCGCCCATCATCCGAATCATGCCCACGATGCCCAGCACCAGGCCGCAGCACCCCAGGGCCAACGCCCACACGCTGACGCCGATCAGTCGGCGGTTCCTCAGGTCGGGTACGGTCTCGAGCCCGGCGACGGAGGGCGCGGTGGCGGCCATGAGCGGCTGCGACGGGGAGGTCTGGCGTGGCATCACCGGCGGGGCGGACGGGGTCGAGGGCTGACCGCCCTCCGCCAGCGGGGCGACCATGACGGGCGCCTGGTGTTGGGTGTTGTCGTTGTTAGCCACGTTTGCCGACTCTACCAATACTTTCCGCTACTGAGGTCAAGCCCATAGCTGGTTGTCCAAGGTTTCGGCGCTTTCGGCGGCGTCGCCGCTGTAGGCGCCGGTGGACAGGTACTTCCAGCCGGCGTCGGCCACCAGCAGCGCGATGTCGGCGGGTCGGGAGCGTTTGACGGCCTCGTCGGCCAGGCCCAGGGCGGCGTGCAGCACGGCGCCGGTGGACAGTCCCGCGAACAGGCCCTCCATGGACAGCAGCTGGCGGGTGCGTCGCAGCGCGTCGGCGGAGCCGACCGACAGGCGCCTGGTGAGGACGTCGGCGTCGTACAGCTCCGGCACGAAGCCCTCGCCGAGGTTGCGCAGGCCGTAGACCAGTTCGCCGTAGCGGGGCTCGGCGGCCACGATCTGGATGCCGGGCCGGCGTTCGCGCAGGTAGCGCCCGGTGCCCATCAGGGTGCCGGTGGTACCGAGCCCGGCGACGAAGTGGCTGATCTCGGGCAGGTCGCGCCACAGCTCGGGCCCGGTGGTCTCGTAGTGGGCGCGGGCGTTGGCGGCGTTGGCGTACTGGTTGAGCATCACCCAGTCGGGGCGCTCGGCGGCCAGGGCGCGGGCGGCGGCCACGGCGGCGTTGGAGCCACCGGCGGCCGGCGAGTAGATCACCTCGGCGCCGAACGCGGTCAGCAGCTGTTTGCGCTCGTCCGAGGTGTTCTCGGGCATGACGCACACGAGCTTGAAGCCGTGGTGCCGGGCGACGGCGGCCAGTGCGATGCCGGTGTTGCCGCTGGTCGGTTCGAGGATGGTGGCGCCCTCGGTGAGGAGGCCGTCGGCCATCGCCGACTCGATCAGGTACTTGGCCACCCGGTCCTTGACGCTGCCGGTCGGGTTGCGGTCCTCCAGCTTGGCCCACAGCCGCACCTCCGGGGAGGGCGACAGGTGGGGCAGGCCGATCAGCGGGGTGTCGCCGACGGTGTCGGCCAGTGACGCGTAGCGGGCCATGGCCCTCAGCCGCCCGCCACCGCCGGGAGGATCGTCACGGAGTCCCCATCGGACAGTTCGGTCTTCAGGCCGCCGGTGAAGCGGACGTCCTCGTCGTTGACGTAGACGTTGACGAACTTGTGAAGGTTTCCCTCGCCGGTGACGATGCGTCCCCGCAGACCGGAGTGGTTGGTGTCCAGGTCGGACAGCAGGTCGTCGAGGTTGTTGCCCTCGCCGGTGACGACCTTGGCTCCCGCGGTGTGCTGCCGCAGGATGGTGGGAATGCGCACTTCGATGGACATGGTGATCCTTACTGGTTGTTACGGATGAACCGGTGGGACGCCGCGCGCGGGCGCGGCGTCACTGACAGTCGTAGACGAGGACGTCGGGGCTGTGCCCGAACTTGTACGACTGGACCGCGTCGGGGTCGCCGAGCGCCTGGATCGGCTCCTCGGTGATCTCGCCGTCGACGATGCGGTACGACCTCACGTCCGCGACGGACTCCTCGCGCGTCGACACCAGGATGTAGTGGGCGTCGGGTTCACCCGCGAACTTCACGTCCGTGCGGGACGGATACGCCTCGGTGGCGGTGTGGGAGTGGTAGATGACGACGGGGATCTCGTCGGCGTCGTCCATGTCGCGCCACACCCGCAGCTGCTCGGTGGCGTCGAAGCGGTAGAAGGTGGTGCTGCGTTCGGCGTTGAGCATGGGGATGTGCCGTTTCGGCTCACCGGTGTCGGCCGGGCCCGCGATGACGCCGCAGGCCTCGTCCGGGTGATCGGCGCGGGCATGGGCGACCATCGCCGCCACCAGCGCATGATCTATCCGCAACACGGCGCCAAGGTTACACGCGCGGCCCGGGTGATGACCAGGCCGCGCGTGTGTCGTCTGTGGAGGGTGGTTCAGTTGACCGACAGCAGGTCCACCACGAAGATCAGGGTTTCGCCCGGCTTGATGAGCGGCGTCGGGCTGGCGTTTCCGTAGCCCAGGTGTGGCGGGATCGTCAGTTTGCGGCGGCCGCCGACCTTCATGCCGACCAGGCCCTGGTCCCAGCCCTGGATGACCTGGCCCGCGCCCAGCGGGATGGTGAAGGGCTGGTTGCGGTTCCAGCTGGCGTCGAACTCGGCGCCGGTGGACAGCGAGACGCCCACGTAGTGCACCTCGACGTCGCTGCCCTTGGTGGCCTCGGCGCCGTCGCCCACCACCAGGTCCTCGATCTCGAGATACTGCGGCGGTTGGCGGTTTTCGGCGGCGATGACGGGTCGTTCGAGGGCCACTGCTTTTCTCCCTTACGGACGGATACGTGACGCATCGGACCCTAGCAGCGGTCGATGAGGTCCTGGACACCGTCCAAAATGACGGTCAGCCCGAATTCCAGCGGATCGTCGTGCGCCGGGCCGAAACCGCCGCCGGCGATCGCGGTCATCAGCGCCGGGAAGCGACCGCCGTGGCGGGCCAGCACGTCGGCGGTGAGCTGGTTCCATTCGGCCTCGTCGTCGGCGTCGTGTTCGACCATTTGCTGGGCGAGGTTGCGGATGTGGCCGATGATCAGCAGGAAGACGTCGTGCCGCTGCACCGGGGTCAGCCCGGTGTCGGCGAGGGCGGCCAGGGCGGCGTCCAGCCACGACAGCTGCCCGGGTCCCATCACCTGGCGGCGCATGGCGGTGGCGCCCAGCACCCAGGGGTGGGCGCGGTACAGGGCCCAGCAGGCCCGCGCCCAGGCGGTGATCCGGGGCCGCCAGCCGCCCTCGATGTCGGTCAGATCGGGGGCGGTGCCGAAGGAGTCGACCATCAGGTCGATGAGTTCGGCCTTGCCGGGGACGTAGCGGTACAGGGCCATGGCGGAGACGCCGAGCTCGTCGGCGACGCGCTGCATGGACACCGCGTCCAGGCCCTCGGCGTCGGCGAGGTGGCGGGCGGTCTCGGCGACCCGCGCCGCGCTCAGCGAGGGCTTGGGTCCGCGGCTGGGTGATTCGTTTTCTCCCCACAGCAGGGCCAGCCTGACCTGCTTGTCCTTGGTGGTGTTGCGGGTTTTGGCCATCGGATCTCCGTTTCGGGTTGACGCCGGTCAAGAACTGTGTATAACATAAACTCAATCGCGTATGACATAAACAGTTTATTGGAGTAACAATGCTGACCACCCTTCTCGCCGCCTCCGCCGCCACCCTCGTCGCCGCCCCCGCCGCGGGCCTGCTCGGCTACCGGCAACTCAAGCGCCACAACGCCGCGACGCGGCTGCGCATCGACACCACCCGCGGCATCGACGAATCGGGCTTCGTGCGCATCGGCGGCATCGACCAGTGGATCTCCATCCGCGGCGACAACCTCGCCAACCCCGTGGTGATGGAGATCCACGGCGGTCCCGGCGCCTCCAACTCGATCTTCATTCCGCGCACCCGCGACTGGGAGAAGCACTTCACGATCGTGCGCTGGGACATGCGCGGCGCCGGCAAGACCTTCGGCCGCAACGGGGCCGGCCCGCTGGGCTTCGCGCGGATGTACGCCGACGCCGTCGAGGTCGCCCAGCACATCCGCCACCGCATGGGCGTCGACAAGCTGGTGCTGGTGGGCAACTCCTTCGGCAGCGTCTTCGGGCTGCGGCTGGCGCGCCAGTACCCGCAGTGGTTCTCGGCGTACGTCGGCACCGACCAAAACATCATGGACGGTGGCCGCGACCGCTCGGGCTACCACGCGCTGCTGGAGCGGGTCACCAACAGCGGCAAGAAGAAGGACGCCGCGCAGCTGCGCGCCATGGGACCCGACGCTCACCAATGGACGGCCCACCAGTGGGCCCAGGTCGCCAAGCTCACCGTGACCACCGACCCCCTGACCTTCGACACCATGAAGACCGTCGTGGTGCGCTCGCTGTGGTTCTCCCCGCTGCACTCGCTGCGCGAGCTCGGGCACTTCTTCAAGGGCATGAACCACTCCGAGCAGATGACCATCGAGACCGTCGCCTTCGACGACTACGCCGACGGCACCGACTTCGCCGTCCCGTTCTTCGTCTTCCAGGGCGAGCACGACGTCCTGACCCCGCCGAGCGCGGCGCGGGAGTTCTTCGATCGGGTCAACGCCCCGGTGAAGGACTTCGCGTTGATCAACGGCGCCAGCCACTTCGCGTCCTTCCGCGAACCCGGCCAGTTCCTCGAGCTGATGCTGACCCGCGTCAAGCCCGCCATCGAGCGCCAACGGCTGGTCACTGACTGAGGCCCACCACGACCCACATGAACGCCACCCCTCCCACGGTGCACAGCAGGGTGAGCCGGGAGGGGTGGTTGGCGTGCGCCTCGGGCAGAATGTCCGAAGTGGCCAGGTACAGCAGGAAGCCCGCGAAGTATCCGAGATAGCCGCCGATGGCGCCCTGCGGCACCGAGATCAGGCTGGCCAGGACCGCGCCGACGACGGGGGCCACCGCGTCCAGCAGCAACAGGGTCAGGGCGCGGCGGCGGGCGTTGCCGTACAGCGTGGTGATCGTGAAGGTGTTGAAGCCGTCGGCGAAGTCGTGCGAGACCACCGCGATCGCGACGGTGACGCCGATGGCGGCGTTGGCCTGAAACGCCAGGCCGATGCCGATCCCGTCCAAGACACTATGGACAACAAGGCCCAAACCCGCCAGCATCCCCACCGACTGCAGGGAGTGCCTGTGCGACTCGAACGCCCCCTCGTGTCCACGGTGGATCGCCAGCGACCGCTCCAGCACGTGAATGGTGAGAAACCCCGCCGACGCCGTCAACATCGCCACGGGCACCCCGAACACGCGGTGGCCCGCCAGCTCCAGCGCCTCGGGCATCAGGTCCATCGCCACCACCCCGAGCATCACCCCCGCCGCCAGACCCAGCACCAGGTAACGCGCGCGCCGCGCCCGCAACGCGACGAAGCCACCCGTCAGGGTGGCGCAGAACGCGGCAGCCGCCAGCAGGATCGCCATAGCCGCACAGCATGCCGTGATTCACCACGCCAAAGCGCCAGACACGCGGAACTCCCCCTCGAGGGCTCACCTGAGACGCGACGCCTGACCCCTGAATCGCCGAAAAACTCCCTCCCGTCGGGGACCGAACGGCCCACAGTGAACCTGGGCTCGGACCAACCGACGGCACAGGGACGGAGACCTCCTCCCGACAGAGACCAAACGGCCCACAGTGAACCTGGCCCCGAACCAACCAACGGCACAGGGAGGGAAAACGCTCTCCTGCCAGGGACCGAACCGCCCACAGCGCACGTGGGCTCGAACCGAACTGACGGGAGGAGAGACAGACGCCCTCCCACCAGGAACGGGACTGGCCGCAGTGCGCGTGAGCCCGTGCCGAACTGACGGGAGCGGAGAACAACTCCCTCCCGCGAGGAACGGGACTCCCCACAGCGCACATGGGCTCGTACCAACCAACGGCACAGGGAGGGAGACCCCCTCCCGCCAGGGACCGAACCGCCCACAGTGAACCTGGGCTCGAACCGAACTGGCGGGAGGAGAGACAGACCCCCTCCCGCCAGGAACGGGACTGCTCACAGTGCACGTGGGCTCGTACCGCGCTGGCGGGAGGGGGGGGTTGGTGGTGGCGCTCAGACGTCGGCGTGCTCGCGCTTCAACAACTCGCGTTTGGTGTCGGGGCCGAAGATGTACTGGCCCAGGGAGCCGTCGGTGCGGACCACTCGGTGGCACGGGATCACCAGGGGCACCGGGTTGGTGGCCAGGGCGGTCCCCACGGCGCGCACCGCCTTGGGGCGGCCGATCTCGGCGGCGACCCAGGCGTAGGGGCGCACCTGGCCGACAGGGATCGAGCGGGTCGCCTCCAGCACCGAGCGCTGGAACTCCCCCGCCGCGTCCAGGTCCACGTCCAGGTCGGTGCCGTCGCCCGTGGACAGCGCCTCGGCGAGTCCGTCGGGGACCGCGGGCGCGGGCAGCAGCGGGCGGGCGAAACGCTGGCGGAACGCGGGCGCGAAGTCGGCGTCGTCGGGACGCACGAACGCGATGCCCCGCCTGGTGAACGCCACCGCCAGCTCCCCGATCGGGGCGCCCACCCGCGACCAGCGGGTGGCGATGCGGTCCAGCAGGCCGTCGGGCGCGTCCATCGGCAGCGCCGCCAGATCGGTGAGGACCGGGTCGCGATCAAAACTGTTCATGACAACCCTCCTTGGGTCACGGCATCGGTGCGGAGCCGGGACAGGCCCCGCGAGATATGGGATCTGACGGTCCCCTCGGCCATGCCGAGGATGGACGCGATGTCGCCGACCGGGAGGTCGACGACGTGGCGCAGCACGATCGCCTCGCGCTGCGGATCGGGAAGCCTCGCCAGGAGGCCGGCCAGCCGCCCTGCGGTGTCGTGCCGTTCCGCCGCCGCCTCGACGCTTTCGGCGCCGTCGACGGGTTCGGGGGCGGCGTCGATGTCGCCGGGCGGCGGCTTGCGCGCCATGGTGCGCTGGTGGTTACGCCACACGTTCATCACGATCGTCATCAGCCAGGCGCGGGTGCGCAGGGCGCGAACGCGGTCGGTGTCGTAACCCAGCAGTGCCCGAAAGGCCCGCAGGAACGCCTCGGCCGTGAGGTCCTCGGCGTCGGCCCGCCTGCCCGACAGGCGCAGCGTCACCGAGAACACCAGCCGCTGGTAGGCGCCGTACAGGTCGGCGAAGCCGGCGTCGACGTCCTTCGCCAGGGCCTCGGCCACGGGGTCGTTGCTCACGTCGTCCACCCTTCCTGATTCGTGTCGCTGACGTGCGGCCACCCGTCACACCTCCTTCAGCGCACCGGAGTCGACCACGAAGTCGGCGCCGGTGGTGCTGCCCGAGCGCGGCGACGCCAACAGCGCCACCACGTCGGCGACCTCCTGCGGGTCGGCGAAGCGACCGGTGGTCAGCCGCATCATCTCCGGCCCGACGGATTCGATGACCGCGTCGCGGTCGGCCCCGGTGGCCCCGGCGAGGATGTCGGCCGCGCCGCCGTCCTCGGTCCACCACGCGGTGAGCACCGGCCCCGGCGACACCGTGTTGGCGCGCACGCCCCGCGAACCGAACTCCTCCGACACCGACTTGGTGACGTGGTTCAGCGCCGCCTTGGCCGCGCCGTAGTCGACGTTCATGGCGCCCGGTTGACGCGCCATGGTGGATGACACGTTGACGATCGCGCCGCCGCCGCGCTTGACGAGCTCGGGCACGGCGGCCCTGATGGCGCGCACCGCCGAGTACAGGTTGAACTCGAACATGGCGCGCCAGTCGTCGTCGTTCGGCGTGGCGAATCCGAAGCGCGGCAGGCTGGCGCCCGGCGGCGGGCCGCCGGCGTTGTTGACCAGCACGTCCACGCCGCCGAACGCCTCGACCGCGCGGGCCACGACCCGCGACGGCGCGTCGGGATCGGTGAGGTCGGCCGCCACGTGCAGCAGCGACTCCGACGCCAGCGCGTCCAGCTGGGGGCTGGTCTTGCGGGACACCGCGACCACCGTCGCGCCCTCGGACAGCAGGGTGCGCGTGATGGCCAGCCCCAAGCCCTTGGAGGCGCCGGTGACGACGGCGACCTTGCCCGACAACTGCAAATCCATTGATGCTCCTTGATACGGGGTTTGTTGTCGGTGGCTTAAACCCCAGGGAGCCCCGTGGCGTTGCGCTAGGTCCGGCCCCAGGTCCGCGACGGCAGCTGGGTCCACGCGTGGCAGGCGGCCACCAGCTCGGCGACGTCGCCCGGGCGGGCGAGGTTCTTTCCGGTGGCCAATTCGATGCGCCGCAAGCGATGCCGGACCGTGTTCGGGTGGCAGTTCAGGAGCTCGCCCGTGGCCTTCGCCGAACCGCCCGCCTCGATCCAGGCCCCGAACGTCTCCAACAGCATGTCCCGGCGCTCGGGCGGCTGATTCAACAGCGCGCCCAAAACCGTCCGCGAGGTCTCGTGCGCGGCGTCCGGCGCCGAGGCGATCAGGACGTTCATCGGGTTGTCCTGGAACTGCTCCACCGTCGCCGCCCCGTCGTTGCGCTGCAACACGAGTTGGGCCAGGCCCAGCGCCCAGGAGGCGCGCCGCAGGGGCGCGAAGACCGGACTGACGCCGATGGGCCCGGAAGCGTGACGGCCCAACACCTCCAGCGCCGGCGCGACGCGGGAGGGCTTGTCCAGGGACAACACCCCGACCAGGGCGTCCTGCCGCAGCTGCCACACCGAGGCCACGTCGACGGCCGACAGCTGCGAGTCCACCCGGGGGATCGGGTCCTGGCCGAGCTGGGTCGCCGCGGCGACCACGACGAACACCCCCTCCACCGGCAGGCGCAGCATCTCGGCGACCTCGACCACGGTGGCCAGGCCGATGTCCTCCGACAGCAGCACGCTCACCAGCGCCGCCCGCTCGCGTTCCCGCGTCAACAGCAGGTGCTGGGCCTCCTCGCGGTACGCGTGGATCAGGGTGTCGCCGACCAGGTTGTGGAGGCGGAACATGTTGTGCGACAGGTCGACCATCTCGTCGGCCGCGATGAGCGGCTCCTGGCGCGCCTCGTGGATCATCGCCGCCCACAGCTCGTCGTAGCCGATGCGAAACGACGTCAGCACGTCGGGCAGTGGCACGCCCTGCTGCGCCCGCAACCTCCCGGACGCCACCGCGGCCAGCAGGTCGTGTTTGTTGCCCACCAACCGATCGAACGCGTCGTGGACGTTGGCCTCGACGATCGACCACAGCTGCTGGCGGGTTCCCGCCGCGCCCGAGGCGTACAGCGGAATGTCGGTCAAGAGCCTCGAGGTGATCCGATCGAACAGGGTGTCCAGGTCGAGGCTCAGGCGCCGAACGACCTCCCTCGCGGTCGAGCTGGTCGATTCGACCGGCACCGCTTCCATCGCGCCCACCCTCCGAGTCTAGGAAGCGGCCGCGATCCGCACGGGCTGTGTACGGGAACAACGCGCCGTCCGAAACGCTGTCCGCCGCGCCAATGACCTCGACCGCGCTCACGCGTCAATCTATATGACGTGGCGCACATCGCTTCCGTCGGCGGCGAAGCCGCGTTTCGGGCGCGCGGGGTGTGCCCCTGGCTGACAGGACAGACATTGCTATCGGTAGTCATCTGCTCGCGCACTATCGTTGCGGCACAAGGCATCACGGGTTTCGCTACCGAGCAGGGAATCGCCCACACGGTGCGGACGGTGACGTCAGGCGAGGCGGTGTTCACCGGGCTGCTGCGACGCCCCGCCGACGTCGTGATCGTCGATGCCGCGATGGCGCGGCCCGACGCCGCGCGCTTCACACAGCGGGTGCGGCTGGCCAGCCCGCGCACCGCCGTCATCCTGGTCGGCGCGG
>NZ_DASQPW010000170.1:0-4327 GCF_035643755.1 Stackebrandtia sp.
GTGCTCGCGGTCAGGTAGGCCGACACCGCGATCGAGAACGTGGCGACCAGCCAGGCCAGGCCGGTACCCGCCAGCATGAGGACGAACGTCGCCACCGCCAGCACGATCCCGGCCGTCAGCACCCATCTCAGGTTCCGCGACCCGCCGGCGACCCGCACGGTGCGCGGCGCGGGTTGCCCCGCCAGACGCGCGGTCAGATCGCCGTCGCGCAGGCTGGGCCTGCCCGGCTCGGCGTCGATCGCTCGCGCGATCGCCGACAGCCCGGGCGGGCGCGACATCGCCGCGACCGTCAGGTATCCGCTGACGCACGCGGCCGCGATCGCGATGATGCCCCACGCGTAAAACATCGTTCCAACCTAACCCCATGCGAAACCCTTGCACGGCAACGGTGGCGCGGACGCAGTCGTCCGCACCACCGTCGGCGTCGTTGGTCAGCTCTTGACCGCGGCCGCCCACAGGCCCGCCGCCAGGGCGTCGGCCATGTTGTTCAGCGCGTCGGCGTTGATGTTGTCGGAGGTGTCGCAGGCCGAGTGGTAGCACTCGTCGAAGGCCTTACCGGCCTCGCCGCCCCACTTGTCGGCCTCCTCCTGGGTCATCTGCGCCGAGGCGCCGGTGGACAGGAAGGCGATCGGCACGCCCGCGTCGCGGAAGGAACCGTCGTCGGAGCAGCACTCCTCCATCTGGTCCGGTTCCTTCTTCACCGACGTCAGGTAATCGGCCATCGCCTTGCCGTACTGGTTGTCCAGCCCGTCCACGAAGTAGCCCGCGTTGGGCGAGGCCACCATGTCGAGGTTGAAGTACGCCTCGACGCCGTCGGCGCCGCCGCTCTTGACGTAGTCGGCCGAGCCGTTGAGGCCCTGCTCCTCGTCGGCCCACCAGCCGAAGCGCACGTGCTTCGCCAGGTCGGGCTTGGCCTGCGCCAGCGCCAACGCCACCTGCAGCACGGTCGCCGACCCGGAGCCGTTGTCGTTGATGCCCGGGCCCGCCGAGACGCTGTCCAGGTGGGCGCCGACCATGATGGTGGCGCTGTCGTCGCCACCGGGCCAGTCGGCGATCACGTTGACGTCGTCGGCGCTGCACGAGCCGCACTTCGGCGTGGTGACGTCGTACCCGGCGTCCTTCAGCTTGCCGACCACGTAGTCGGCGGACTTCTGGTAGCCGTCACTTCCGGCGTGCCGGGTGCCGCCCGCGGCGTCCGCTATGGACTGAAACTCCTTCAGGTGGGCCTGGACATCGTCCACATTGATGTCGGGTGCCGTGGCCGATACCGGGGCGGCCATGGCGACCGGTGCCAAGGCGAGCGCTCCGGCGGTTGCCACGCCGACCGCGATCGCCACCAGCGATCTTCTTCTCATTGGGGTTCCTCCTCATCTCCGTTACTCGGAGTCTGTCGAGAGTGACCGCAGCATACCGCATATTCATACGCATTTATATTGCTGAATCTCCCCCTCCCCGGCGATCATTCCGCGAATCCCGAACCCCTCACTGCCAGGACGCCGCGCGACCCACCCTCTACCATCACGTGGGTGAGTGCCGCCGTCGTAGACACCCGACCCCCCGCCGGCCGCGCCGTGGAATCCCGCCACGGCGAGGTGGTCACGGCCAAGCTCCGCGCCCGCCTGGCCACCCGGATGCCCGGCGACCGCCTCCGCGGCTGGATCGTCACCGGCCTGGTCACCGCCTTCGGCGCCATCCTGCGACTGATCGGCCTCACCCACCCCAAGGGCTTCATCTTCGACGAGGTCTACTACCCCCAGGACGCCCGCCAGATGCTCATGCACGGCGTGGAATGGGACGTCAACTCCAACTCCGGCTCCTTCGTCGCCCACCCGCCCTTCGGCAAGTGGTGCATCTCGATCGGCGAATGGCTCTTCGGCTACAACGAATTCGGCTGGCGCATCCCCTCGGTGGTGGCCGGCGTGGTGTCCATCCTGCTCATCACCCGCCTCGCCCGCCGCCTCACCGGCTCCACAGTGCTCGGGGCCACCGCGGGACTCCTACTGTCCATGGACGGCATGCACTTCGTGCTGTCCCGCGCGGGCCTTTTGGACATCTTCCTCATGGTGTTCATCCTGGCGTCCTTCTACTGCCTCGTCCTGGACCGCGACGCCCGCCGCCGCCGCTGGCTGCGCGCCCTCGACACCGGCATCGACCCCTCCAAACAGCGCCCGCCCTTCTCGATCCCCTGGTGGCGCATCGCCTCGGCCGTCCTGCTCGGCCTCGCCATGGGCGTCAAGTGGAGCGCCCTGTGGTACATCATCCTGTTCGTCGCCCTGATCTTCGTCTGGGAATGGCGCCTGCGCCGCCTGGTCGGCGCGGCCCACCCCCTGCGCGACGCCTTCATCGACGAGATCGGCTGGCTGTTCCTCTTCGGCGCCATCGTCGTCGCCGTCTACCTCGCCACCTGGACGGGCTGGTTCCTCAGCGACGACGGCTACTACCGCCACTGGCTGCGCGACAACCACCAATCCGAACCCCCCGTCATCGGCCCCCTGATCAACCTGTGGCACTACCACATGGACGTCCTCCACTTCCACGACACGCTCTCGTCCCCGCACACCTACCAGTCCTGGCCCTGGCAATGGATGCTCGACATCCGCCCCGTGGTCTTCTTCTGGTCCCCCGACGTCGACTGCGGCGCAAAGGAATGCGCCTCCGAGGTCCTGATGCTCGGCACCCCCCTCCTGTGGTGGGCGTTCCTCCCCTCGATCATCGCCCTCGTCTGGTGGGCCGTCGCCCACCGCGACTGGCGCGCCTGGGGCATCCTGGGCGCGGCGGCCGCGGGCATCGTCCCCTGGCTGGCCTACCCCGACCGCACCATGTTCTTCTTCTACGCCCTACCCGCGGTCCCCTTCCTGGTCCTCGCGGTCGTCTTCGCCCTGGGCATGATCATCGGCCCCCCCAAATCCTCCCCCGAACGCCGCCTCTCGGGCTCCCTCATCGCCGCGGGCATCGTCATCCTCATAGCACTGTGCTTTGTATACTTCTACCCCATCTTCACGGGCCAACCCATCACCAACGACGACTGGCACGCCCGCATGTGGCTCGACAACCGCTGGATCTAACCCACCCGAATACGCCTGCGACGCATCACCACGCGTGTGTTAATGTGATCGCCGGTTCAACCACCAGGGGCTGTAGCGCAGCTGGTAGCGCACCTCGTTCGCAACGAGGGGGTCAGGGGTTCAAATCCCCTCAGCTCCACAAAAACGATAGGCGAAGTGTGTTTCGGTTCCTGAAACCGCTTCGCTTTCGTCGTTCTTGGGAAGGCTCCGCCTCCACCCAAACTTCCTCATGACGCGTCGGTTCTGATGGGTCAGAGAGTTCGCTTCGCCCTCGCCCTCAAGGGCTTTGTGCGCGGAGGGGCTTCGCCCCACCGCGCACCTTTTTTCGGGCGCGCTCCGCGCGCCATGCGAGGGGGCTTCGCCACCCTCGCGGCCAGTGTCGGTCATCAATGACGACAAGGCGACGCTGCTGCTGTCGGAATGCATCGACGACCTCGGCGGCAGTGGCCAGGTTTCGGCACAAATCAAAAATCCAATCCCCTGGCAGAGCTGGGCTACCACAACCGAACGGCGGCATCGTGACCGAACTGGCGGGCGAAGTGGGCTACCCTTTGGAACTCGGGCTCTTGAAACACGCACGTCGTAGTGGGTGGTGGATCGCTGGAATCCGCGACCCGAGAGCGTCGCCAAACACCCCTGATGCACCGCCATGGTCGCCATGATCATCACCAGCCGCGAAGGCGCAGACCCCGCCCGCGTCTCTATGTTCTGCCACGCTCGTGACCACCACCGTGTTAAACGGGGTTTATGTCGCCTGGTCTGAGGTTCGGCCGACAAAAGACGTCGCCGATCCGACACGCGGAACCATCAAGGTCATCGTCCATTTACTATGTGTATTAGCACCATGGCACAGGTCAACCTCCTTGAGAGGCGCCAGAGACACGAGCGCGAGCGCTCACCGAAGCAAACACGCACGAGAACACGTGCCATATGCAAGTACCGCGAACGCCAAACTCCATACTAGACGGACTCACGAAATCAGGCGTCTGTGATGATCCCTACGCTGTAGAACACTAGCTTGAGAAGGGAACGAGTTATGCCGACGTACCCCTACATCTCCGTTCAGCGGGGGTTGGTCGAAACGATTAACCAACTTCGGAAGGGATTTCCGGGGAAAGTGGACGCTGGATATCTGAAGCGATTCAACATTGCACCAGCAAACGAGTCGTTTGTGATCTCGATCTTGCGTTTCCTCGGCTTGATCGACGAAGAAGGTGCTCAACAGCATGAGAATGCTGACTACTTTTTTAGCAACAGCGACG
>NZ_DASQPW010000171.1:0-27447 GCF_035643755.1 Stackebrandtia sp.
CCGCCCCGGCGCGCTACCTGGCGGCCAACTTCGCCTACAACGCCGGCATCCTGGTCCACTTCTTCGTATGGCCCATCTACCTCGCGGTCGTGTTCGGCGACTTCACCGCCATCGGCGTCATCGCCGCCATCACCGAGGGGATCGGCCTGGTGCTGTTGCTGGGTGCCGGGCGCCGGGGCGATCGCGGTGCCGTCCGCCGCGTCCTGCTGGAGGGCACCATCGCCACGGCGCTGTCGCATCTGGCGCGACTGTTCGCGGGCACACCGCTGACGATCACCGTCGTCGGCGCCGTCCCCGCCCGCAGTCCCGCGAATCCGCGCCACGGCCACGGGACTGGTCTCGTCCCGCGTCCCTACGCTTGATCCATGGTCGAGGACGTCTGGCCGATATCCCCGACCCACCGCGGGCCTGGGAGCCTGTCCAGCTACGGCGGGATCGGCTTCGCGTTCAAGGGCTTCACCCGCACCGACGCCAGCGGGTACTGCTTCGCCACCCGTTGGTTCCAGATATGCGGTCTTCCCGTCATTCCGCTGGAGCGCTTCTACCTCCGCGAACTCGGCCCTGGGCCGTCCGACTTCAACCAGACATCCATCAGATACGACATCGCGGGACGCTCCCTCCTGAACGCCGAGGAGGGGGGTACGCACCTACCTTTTCGGCTGGCTGTCGCCGCTGGTCGGGATCATCCCGCTATTGGTGTTGTTCTCGTACATCGACGAAATACCCGTGTGGATACCCATCACCGCGCTCATCATGTGGCCCACCACCGTCATCATCCTGGCCGTGGTGCTCCTGAGCCACCACCGCAAGCACTGGGCGCCCCTGCGCGAGGTGCGCTGGGTCCCTTAGGGACGAACGCGGATGATGGTCTTTCCCCTGACCCGATCGGTCGGGTTGAGGGCGGCGACGGCATCGTCGAGGGCCGCGATGTCGCCGATGTTCGTCCGCAACCGTCCATCACGGACCCGCTGGCCGATCTCACCCAGCTGCGCGCGATCGGCCTCGACGACGAAGTCGATCGCCAGGCCGTCGGCAGGCCGCGCCTCGGGCGGGCCCGCGATGGTCACCAGCATGCCCCCGGCGCGAACGAGGCCCGCGGATCGCCTCCCGATGTCGCCGCCGATCACGTCGAAGACCAGATCGACGCCGCCGACGTCCTCCAGCGCGTCGTTGTCGAGGTCGACGAACTCCTGTGCGCCGAAGTCCAGCGCCGCCTGACGGTCGGCGGCACGCCCGGTGCCGATCACGTGAGCCCCCGCCTCGCGGACGAGCTGCGCCGCCATCGAGCCGACCGCTCCGGCGGCGCCGTGCACGAGAACGCTCTGCCCCGCCGCGAAGCGGCCGTGCACGAACAGCCCCTGCCACGCCGTCAGCCCCGGCATCACGACACTCGCGCCCACGGCGAAGTCGATGTCGCCCGGCAGCGGCGCGAGGTTGCGGGCCTCGACGGCGGCGTACTCCGCGAGGGTGCCGTCGCGGGTCCAATCCGCCAGCCCGAACACCCGCTGCCCGACCGACAAACCTCTCGTCCCGTAGCCGAGAGCGCTCACCACCCCGGCCACCTCGTGACCGGGGATCGACGGCGTACGGTCCCGTCCGAGGCGATCGGTCCAGGTCCCGGGCCAGGTCAGCTCGCCGGGAGTGAATCCCGACGCGTGAACCTGAACGAGGACGTCGTTGCCCGCCGCCTCGGGCTCCGGCCGCTGTGCCAGCGTCATCCCGGCCGTTCCCGCGGCCTCGTCCGTCACCACGATCGCCCTCATCAGGCACACCTCCATGCATCCAGTCGGCGCTTTCGGTCAACCAGTTACCAACAGTGCCAGAGCATGGCGCCTTCCCGGCCCGTTCACCGTCTTGTGCCGCGTGTCAGCGGGTTCGCTCGTACAGGAGGCACAGCGCCCCGCTCTCCGCCGCGTGGGAGGACGTGAGGGTCCAGCTGCCGGCCGCGACCGTCTCGTCGAAGAGGCTGGCGCCGCCCGCGACGAGCTCGGGGCACAGGGTGATGGACAGTCGGTCCAGTTCGTCGGCCGCCAGCAGTGCGCGGATGATGCTCGAACTGGCCAGCACGATGATGTCCCCGCCGTCGTGTCGGCGCAGTTCCTTGACGGTGGTCACGGGATCCGAATCCGCCAGTCGGCTGTTGTGCCAAGGCGTCTGGGTCAGCGTGGTGGAGAACACGACCTTGTCGACGTCGTTCAGCCAGGCGGCGAACCGTCGGCTCTGCTCGGGTGCGTTCTCGTCGTCGACGACGCTTGGCCAGTAGCCGCCGAAGCCCTCGTAGTTCTTGCGGCCGAGCAGCGCCGTGGTCGCCGGGGTGGTGACCTTGATCATGTGGTCCAGCGAGCCCGGCGTGCCGGCGTGCGGAACGATCCAGCTCATGTCGTAGTCGCCGCCGGGCCCGCTGATCTTGCCGTCGAGTGAGAGAGTGATGTTGCCTGTCACGGTTCGCATGAGGATCTCCTTGTGAGGTGCGGTGCTTTGTGGTGGGTTAACTGTGACCTGCCGGACCCATCCGGGACATCGGCAGATCTGACCAGATCGGGTCCGGGTTCGGGGTGCGAGGATGGGCACCATGCCGATCGCGATGGTGAGTCCGGTCCTGGTGGGTCGGGCCGCTGAACTGGCCTCGATCCAAGTGGCATCCGAGCGGACCCGCACGGTCCGGTCGGCCACCATCCTGGTTGCGGGCGAAGCCGGCTTGGGCAAGTCGCGGCTGGTCGCCAAGGCCGTCGCGGACCTGGACGGCGACCCGCTCGTCCTTCGCGGCGGATGCCTCGAGCTCGGCGCGGGCGGCGTGCCCTGGACCCCGTTCGTCGCCGTGCTTCGCGGCCTGTTGGGCGAGTGGGGCCCGGATCGGTTCCGGGCCGAGCTTCCGACCGACGGTTCGGCGCTGGCCCCCTGGCTGCCCGAGCTGTCGCTGGCGGCGGCCCCGGGTGGACAGCTGCGGTTGTTCGAGGAGGTCCGGACACTGCTGGAGCGGGCGGCAAGGCAGCGGCAGGTCGTGGTCTTGATCGAGGATCTGCACTGGGCCGACCCGTCCAGCCGCGAACTGTTCGTCTACCTCGTGCGCAACCTCGGTGCCTGTTCCGTCCTCGTTCTTGGCACGGTGCGGACCGGTGAGCTGCCGTCCGGTCATCCGACCCGTCAGCTGCTGGCCGAGCTTGGCCGACTGGCGGACGTCACCGAGCTGGACCTTGCCCCGCTCGACCGGCGGGAGGTCGGCGAGCTGGTGGCTGCGATCGAGGGCCGCCCGGCCGATCCCGCGGTGTGTAGCGACATCCACCGCCGCAGCGGCGGAAACCCGCTGTTCGTGGAGGCGCTGCGGGCCTCCGGTTCGCCGACCTCGGCGGGTCTGACCAGACTGCTGCTCGACCGGGTGGCCGACCTGTCGGCCGACGCCCGGCGCGTGCTGTCGACCATCGCCGTCGCCGGTGGACGAGTGTCAGACGACGTGCTGACCGGCGTGCGGGACGGCGACAGCGACGAGGCCCTGCGCGAGCTGATCGACCGGAACCAACTGGTGGTGATCGCCGACGGCTACGCGATCCGGCACGACCTGATCCGTGAGGCGGTGTACGGGTCGCTACTTCCGGGCGATCGCCGTCGGCTCCATGCTCGGTTCGCCCGGGTGCTGGCCGAGCGCCCGGGGTCGTCCATCGCGCTGGCGGACCACTGGCTCGCCGCCGGGGAGTCGGCGATGGCTCTGTCCGCGGCGTGGCAGGCCGCCGCGGACGCCGGCCGCCAGCACGCATACGACGAGCAGCTACGCCTTCTCGACCGCGTCTTGACCCTGTGGCCGGACGTCGACCGGCCGGCGGACCTGTGCCGCGCGGGCCGGGTCGAGGTGCTTGCGGCGGCGGTCGAGGCCGCGCTGGCGACCGGCCGGTCCGAGCGGGGCGCCGACTACGCGACCGAGGCGCTGACCGAGCTGGATCCGAAGACCGACGCGTACCGGACCGCGCGCTTCCTGGGCTGGCGGGGCCTGCTGCTCAACCGGGCCGGATCCACGGGGGTGGACGATCTCGTCCGCGCCGTCGACCTCGTCCAGAGCGGGACCGACGATGCGCTGCGCAGCCTGCTGTTGTCCTGGCTGGCCTACGTCCTGGCGCTCGACGGGCAGCGAACCCGGACCCGCCAGTGCGCTGAGCAGGCGCTGGCGATCGCGGAGCGCCTCGGCGATGACACCCTGCGCGCCTGGGCATTGCTCCCGTTGGGTTGGGCGGACGACCGCGACGGCGATCCCGCCTCCGCGTCGAAGCGCTACGCCGGGGTGAAGGCCATCGCCGAGGCGGTCGGTGACCATCACCTCTACCTGACCGCGGTCCAGTGGGACGGCCTGACGCTGTACCGGACGGGCCGGATGGAGGAGGCCGTCGAACTCCTCAAGACGGGCCAGGAGTTCGCCGAACGCTGGGGCCGCACACGAGCACGGGGCAGCATGCTCGCGGAGAACAGGGCATACGGGCTCTACCAGTTGGGCCGATGGGACGAGATGGTCGAGGTGGTCCACAACGCGCTCGCCGAGACACCGCCGCCCCGGTACGACGCGTACCTGCGGCTCGCCGCCGCCATGGTGGCGGTCCGGCGCGGCGAGTTCGCCTACGCCGACGACCTGCTCGCGGCGGTTGATCGGATCCTCGGCGAGCAGCGGACGCCGGAGGTCGCGCCGCTGCAGGTCGGCATACGGGGCCTGCTGCGCACGCTCCGCGGGGATCTGGCGGGCGCGCACCTCGTCTTGTCCGGCTACCTGTCGCGGCTGTCCGCGACCGGCGAGGTCTTCGACCACAAGGTCGTTTCGGTGCTGACCGCCGCGGCCAGCTACCAACGGCTGCGACGCCGGGCGCCGAAGCTCGAGCTGGATGCGTTGCGGCGGATGCTGTCCGATGGCGTGGCGCGGTCGCCGCGGGCGGCCGCCGCCCTGCTGACCTGCACCGCGGCCGAGCACGGCACCCGGACCGACTGGGACGCCGCCGTGGCAGCCTGGCGCGACGTCGGGGATCCATACGAGCTGGCGGGAGCCCTGATCGGTGGCGCCGCGGCGATGGTCGCCGGCAACAACAAACCCGGAGCGCGGCGACGACTGGCCGAGGCGCGCGAACTCGCCGACCGCTTGGGTGCGGCACCCCTGCTCGGCCAGATCGAGGCCCTGGCCGAACGCGCCGGGATCGGCCCGCGATCCGCGTCGGCCGGGGCACACGGCCTGACCGCACGCGAACTCGCCGTCCTGCGGGTCGTCGCACGTGGACTGTCCAACGCGGAGGTGGCCAAGGAACTGTTCGTCTCACCCCACACCGTCGCGACCCACGTCGCGAGCATCTTCCGAAGACTCAACGTCCGTACCCGGACCGAGGCGGTCGCGGTGGCGCACCGCGACGGCCTGATCCCAGCCGCGACCGAAGACTGACGTCTACCTCAACAGGCCGCGACGACGTGGGTCCGTTATGGACGATCGACAGTCGATGGATGTGGTGCCAGTGGTGTCAACCGATATGGAACCTTGTTCGCGGCACCTTAATCCACACGGGACGTCTTCGAGCGATCGTGCTCGCAGCCCTGCCGCAGGTCAAGCACCTCCGTCCAGAATTGATTCACGTGGAGTGTCGACGCCTTGACTCGGTCGCGACTTCGTAGATCCCATTGTGGACTACAGTTGGTGGCGCGGATTGCCGTAGCTCGGCGTCAAAGCGGTGCTCCAGGGTCCGTAACCGCCGCTCCTGCCCAAGACCGACGCTGTTCGCATCGTATTCGCCTGACCGCCGAGCGGAAATCCACTGTCGACGATCTAGCTCGGGGTGTTGCGGAAGGTCGTGGAGTCCCACAGGTGGATGTGGTTGGCGCTGTCCGGCCAGCCGTTGTTGCCGAGCCCGCAGGGACCGAACGGCACATCGGGTCCGATGTCGTAGCTGTCGATCCAATATCCGGCGTGGTCGACGCCCTCCACCTTCGCCCACTCGCAGGCGTCGGCGGCCACCGGGTTGGTGGTGACATTGCGGCGCCGGGTGGTGCGGGTGACCCGGGCCAGGGCCGCGACCCACAAGTCGTCGCCGATTTCGTCACCGGCGTGGTTTTCCAGCATGATGCCGTCGGTATGGGCATTGTCGTCGAGCCAGTAGTTGTTGTTGAACAGGATGCATTCGTCGCCGACCACGTCGCGGATCGCGCGCATGAACCAGCGCATCCCCTCGGCCATCTCGTCCAGCTCGGCTTGGGACGCGCCGGAGACCCACCCCAGGTAGCCGTCTCCCAGGACATCGAGCTGGAAGCCGTCCAACCCCCAGGCCGAATCGGCCAGCCGCCACGGGTAGTAGTCGTCCAACAGGTGATTGAGCCACGGACTGTCCGGACGCAGATCCATCACTCGACCGTCGTACGCCGGAACCACCACGCGGTCGGGGTCGGCCGGGTCCCAGTACCACTCGGTCGGAATGTCGCTGCGCCGGTAGACGTCGCCGTCCTTACCCGTGTAAAAGCGCACGTGCTCACCGATGCCGTCGTTCGTGCCGTCGTCCCAGGGGTAGTCGTGGACCGGCAAGGTGTATTCGAGCACCTCGGCGTCCTGGGTCCTGATCTGGAGGATGTCCTGCGGGAAATGCCGCGAACCCCACGAGTTGACGACGACCAGGCACCCCGCGCCGTAGCTGAGCTTCGGCGGCTCGCTCCAGTCGAAATGCAGGACAAACGCCCGATCGGTGCCCGCCGCCTCCCGCGCCCGCGCGCTGCCAGTTGACCACCCTCCGGCAGCAGCCACTCCCGCCGCGCCGCCGAGCGCGAGCATCGTGCGACGGGACAGTCGTCGACCAGAGGTTTCACCGCTCGCTGTTGCCTTGAACCACCGCACGATTCACCTTCCAGTCCTCGCCGTCGTGCCGCACACCCGAAGTCCGCCACTTCGTGTACGAACCCCGACCCTAGGAGCAGGCGATAACACGCGGATGACACGTGCGTGCGCATGGACTTTGCCGCCGCCACCAAGGGATCGGGAGGCAATGGCCACTGGCGTGGATCCACCCTTGGTGTCCATAACTGGGTGGCGGAGACTCCGGGCGGAAGCCGTTTCCCACGGTTGTGGCTCCCCTTGCGGGGCGGTGGGGCTACTTGAGAGCTGCGGCGGCGAGGCGCAGTTCGCGAAAGGCCTGGTCGAGCTGGTCGTGGAGGGGAACCGACGGTTCCTGCATCCAGCGGTGGGTGGCGACGGCGAAGGTGTCCATGGCGACCTGGGCGTACAGGGGCGCGGTCCGGGCGTCGACGCCGCGGGCCTGCAGGGCATCGGTCAGCGCGTTCGCCAGGAGGGCGCGCTTGGCCAGGGAGCGTTCCTGGAGAGCGGGGGTTTCGGCGATGAGGCGAACGCCGGGCTCGGTGAGTGGGCGGTTGCGTTCGAACAGGGGCACCGTCTCGTGGAAGGCCGCGCGCAGGGTCGGCAGCGGTTTCGTGCCGTGCGGGACGGCGGCGACGGCCTGGACGAGCAGGTCACGCAGTTCGGTTTCCCCGTCGAAGAGCATCTCGCGTTTGTCGCCGAAGTGGCGGTAGAAGGTGCGCTCGGTCACGCCTGCTCGAGAGGCGATGGCTTCGACCGGCGTCTGGTCGAAGCCATGTTCGACGAACAGTTCCAGTGCGGCCTGCTGAAGCCGCCGACGCACCGCTTCCCCACTTCTTGGCATGAGTCGACCCTATCAATTTGCGTCAGCCCATGACACGCGTTAGTGTCATACTCTGACGTTAAATTCGTCAGAGTATGACGTAAAGATCGTCAGACTATGACGCATAGGGTTAGAGGAATCTCGCATGGAACAGCGATTCGACGCAAAGACGGTGGTCGTCACCGGCGCCAGCTCCGGGATCGGGGTCGGCATCGCCAGGCGGTTCGCCCAAGAGGGAGCGAACGTGGTCCTCGCGGCACGGCGCAAGGACCGGCTGGACACGCTCGCGGCCGAGCTCGGCACCGAGCGAACGCTCGCGGTGGCCACCGATGTCACCAGCCAGGACGCGGTGCGGGCGATGATCGACGCCGCCGTGGACCGGTTCGGGGGCCTGGACGTGCTGGTGTCCAACGCGGGCCTGGGCCTGGGCAGGGACTTCGGGGAGATGACCCTGGACGACTGGCGGCTCGTCATGAGCACCGATGTCGACAGCTGCTTTTTCGGGGCGCTGGCGGCGTTGCCGCACCTGAAGCGGACCCGGGGCAGCATCGTGCAGATCGCCTCGGCGTCCGGCCTGGGAGGCGACCGGATGCTCACCGCCTACAACGCGGCCAAGGGCGCCGTCGTCAACTTCACCCGCGGGCTCGCGCACGACCTCGGCCGGTTCGGCATTCGCGTGAACGCCGTCGCCCCCTCCTTGACCATCGGGGAGGAACACGCCGCCGACCACCCCGACGCCGGGAATCTGATCGAGCGGTTCAACCAGCGGCGGGCGCTGCGCGGCCACAGCACCCCGGCCGACATCGCCGGCTCGGTCGCCTTCCTGGCCTCCGACGACGCCCGCTTCATCACCGGGGCGATTCTGCCCGTCGACGGCGGCATCACCGCCGGCAGCGGCCAGCCTTCCCTGTTCTGATTCCGGAAAGGACTACGACGATGGCATACGACATCGACCCCGAACTCGCTGCCGCGCTGGACTCCATGCCCAAGACCCCCAACGGCTCCCTGCTGGACTTCTCCGACATCCCCGCCTTCCGCGCGCAGATGGACGCGGCCGCAGCCCAGCTCCCCGTCCCCGCCCCGGACCCGCGAGTCAAGACCGACACGCTCAGCATCCCGCGCGAGGACGGGACCGTGCTCGACGTGGTGATGTTCCACCCCAACACCATCGACCGGCCCCGTCCGTCCCTTCTCTACTTCCACGCCGGCGGTCAGGTCCTCGGCAGCGCCCACGACCCCATCGCGCACGTGTACGCCGCGGCCATGGCCCTGCGACTCGACATCGTGCTGGCCGTGGTCGACTACCGCCTCGCGCCCGAAACCCAGGCCCCGGGAGCGGCCGAGGACGGCTACCTCGCCTTCACTCACCTCACCGAGCACGCCTTCGAACACGGGATCGTCCCGGACCGGATCGGTCTCGCCGGCGCGAGCGGCGGCGGGGCGCCCGCCACTGCCACCGCGCTCATGGTCCGCGACCGCGGACACCGCCGACCGCGGCTGCTGTCGCTGAACTACCCGATGCTCGACGACCGCAACGAGACCCCGTCCAGCCACGAGATCGTCGACCTCGGCATCTACGACCGCCGGGAGAACGAGTACGCCTGGGCGGCTGTGCTGGGCGACCGCGCGGGCACCCCCGATGTCCACCCCTACAGCGCGCCCGGCCGTGCCACCGATGTGGCCGGCTTGCCGGACACCTTCATCGCCGTGGCCCAGTACGACGTCTTCCGCGACGAGAACATCGACTTCGCCCGGCGGCTGATCGCCGCGGGCGTCCCCGTCGATCTGCACCTCTACGCCCACGCCTTCCATGCCTGGGATGTGTTCGCTCCCAACGCGGCCGTCGCCAAGACCTTCGAACACACCTGGCACGACTACCTGCGCCGCCACCTCCACGGGTAGAAAACCCCGTCGACACATCCGCGGACGGCGCCGGGTTCGAGGACCCGTTCGTCTTCGAAAGGTGGCCGCCAGGCGGACGCGACCGACTCGCGCCCTTGTTGTCCCACGGTCCTGCCATGGCTCCGAGCCCGAGAACGGGGCAGTTCGCCTCACCGCTCGCGCTGGTGGCGAGATGCGATCGCCCGGCACACTCGTGACAGGTCGGCACCGACCGCGATCGTCTGCGCGATCGGGTTATCGCCGAAGTCGGTGCCACCCCCAGCACCTGGCAATCGTGCGGTGCACTGTGGCTGTTTCCCGGACTGACTCCCGCCCGATTACACCTGTATACCGCCGACGGTGTCTAACCTCGACGTTTAGGCATGCCACGACCATCCGGGCAGGGTTCGCCATGCCCCTTCGGTGTCCAACAGTCCTTAGTATCCAGACGCCGGGATTGGACAGCGGCGGCGCGGGAGCAAGCCGTATAAGACTCACAGCCCGTGCGCCGGTGCCGTGGGCGATGGCACCGGCTCGGCGACGGATTTGCGGCGACGCACCAGGATGAGCCCGTAGACGAAGAGGATGACGAATGGCGCCATCTGCCCCAGAGACGATTGCGCGGTCGGAGTCGTGTCCATCGCCTTGTCGGTCACGGTCTCAGCGGACGGCCCGACCAGGCCGATGCCGACGAAATCGAAGGCCGCGTGCCACACGATCGCCAGCCAGAGCGTGTTGGTGCGCAGGACGAGCCCCGACACCCCCACGCCGATGAGGAAGGCGTAACCGACCTGGGGCAAGGTTTCGCCCCATGGCGCGTCGCCCCCGAACGCGGAGTTGACAATGTGGGCGGCGCCGAACAGAGCCGAAGACGCCAGCACAGCGGCCACAACACCATACGTGCGCTCGCGCCAGGCGTATACCAGCAAGAACAGCACCACTCCGCGGATCACCAGTTCTTCCAGGAACCCGACGAAGAACACATGAGCTGCGGACAGTCCCAACCACAGCCCATTGTCGGTGATGCCCACCGCTGCCAACTGGAGGAACGTCATTGCGGCCACCATGAGGATCGGCAGCCACCACAACCACGCCGCCTGCCATGCCGGTGAGCTGGTCAGCCCGATCGCGCTGAGCAGACCAGATCTGGCTACCAACCAGACCAACGCCAAACACAACGCGGCCCGCAGCACCGTGCCATAGAGCGAATCCTTATAGACGTTCGACGCGGTGAAAACGTTCTCAACCTGCAACAGGGCCATCATCGCGACGACGATGAGCACCGAAACGGCCACCGGATGCCGCTCCAGCGCTGCCCACCGCAGCGGTTGAGCACCACACACCGCTCGCGCCCGCCCAGGTGCCATTCGTCCAACGAGTCCTTGGCACGATCTCTCCACCATGGAAGGACGTTAACTGAACCATCTCGGGGCCTACGGCGATTTCACCATTCGACCGGGCATGGTTTGGGGCACGAGGAACTAAGCCCAGGCGCACGCGACATGTCCGAACGTCGATGTTAGACAAAGAGAAATACCAGAATACGAGCCCGACGATGGGGGCGCCTGCGGGCGCGTCCGGTGCGCAAGGCTGTGGTGACTTCTCGGCGTTGTTCTCCGCGCCCTTGGACGTATAGGTCCTGGCGGATCGTCTCATGAACCACGTGCATGAAACCGTGCGCGCAAAGCGTGGCAGATCTGTTCCGGGCTCCACCGCTTCGACAGGTGTTCCTGAATGACGTATCGCAGGTGCTTGTTGGCGCCGATCGTGCCGACCCTGGGCCGCGTGCGGCCGGCAGTACCAGCGACCGCACGTGACGAGCACGGTGCGGGTGTTGGCCTTTTCCCGCAACCGATCCACGATATGGACGCGTTCGATGTCGCTCAGATACCGCGACGGTTTAGAACAAGCCGACATCGTTGCCGACGATCGCGGCGGCTTCCCTAAAGCTCACACGTTGTTGCGCGAGCTGAAGGTGAAGCCGCCGCTGTTGCGTCAACGGCCGATTCCCTCGGTTGCCTGAACGGTCCCGGATCTCAAGATCCATCGCAATCCCTTGTGGATCAAGGTGTTGCGGCAACCACGAGAACCTCGGTTGTCACGGGGTCACCGTTACTGGGTTTGGGTGCGGCGGCGGCGCGTCCACCACAGTGTCGCTGCTCCGGCAATGAGCAGGCCCAGGCCGAGCAGGATGATGAAGGTGTAGCTGCCGCCCGTGGTGGCCAGCTGCTGTGGGTTCGTGCCGTCGGCACCGTCGTGGTGAGGCTTGGTGGCCCCGTGGTTGCTCCCGTTTCCGGCACTGTTGTCGTCCGGGTCGGGACGATCGGAACTGTCCTTGATGGTCTGGTTGGTTTCACAGTCGGCGCTGTGGGAGTCGTCGTCGCAGCTGGTGGACCGTTGGCCATCGGCGACGACATCGTTGAGCAGCTTGCCGTCGCCGGAGATGGGATCGTTGACCTTCACCTTGTACGTGATGGTCTCGGTCTGGCCGGCGGGCACGTCGCCTGTCCATTTCATGTTCGGCGAATTGAAGTCCACCGTGCCCGTTGATGCCGAGTAGTCGGTGATTTTCCCGTCGTCCAGGACATCGGTCATGTCGTCGCTGACCTTGGCGTTCGGGTAGTCCAGGTTGCTGACGTTTTTGGCCTTGACCGTGTAGGTGACGGTGTCGCCCGCGTAGACCGTCTTCGGCTGGCTGGTCTTGGTGACCTCCATATCGGGCACCGGGACCGCGAAAGCAACCTGCTGAGCCACATAGGTGTCACCGCTGGTCTGCAGGGTCAGTTTCGCGGAGGTGGAGCCCGCCGGGATCGTCCCGGGTGGCAGTTCGAAGTCCTTGGCGTCGATGTTGAGGTTGTTGGCGTTGTTCGGTGTCGCCGCGCCGTCGGAGGAGCTGTTGAAGAAGTTGGTACTGCTGCCGGTCGTCGGCCCGGTGATGTTGTTGCCGTTGACCAGGAACTTGTCGCCAGTGGTGCTGCGGTCGCCCTCGTAGGCGGTGACGCTGGCATGCGAATCGGCGTCGTCGGCGGCGTAGAAGCCGTCGATGTCGATGTCCGTGGGTGAATCGGCCGAGCGCTGGACGACGAGACCGCTGTAGATGTAGAAGTTCTGCATCTGCTGGGTGCCGGGGTCGGGATTCGTGTATTTGTACACGATGGTCAGCGACCAGCCGCCGACGCAGCCCAGCCCGGTCGGGGCCCAGACATCGCCCACCGCCACGGACTTCTCGCCCGAGCCGACGGAGTCGAACAGCGACGTCACGTCGGCCTCGGCGCCGTAGTAGTGCGGTCCGTTGACCGACTCGGCGCTCTCGTTGAACACCTCCGGCGACACGGTCTCGGTCGCACCACCGTCCACCTTGACCCGCACCGGAGTCGACTTCGCCGAACCCGAAGGAGTGTCGGCAACCTCGGCCGAGGAGTCGCAGCGCTGCCGGGTGGAGCCGCTGGGATAGCCGTAGGTGCCGCTGTTGCCGCCCCAGTGCAACCGGGCATAGTCGACTGTCGCGCCGGAGGGGACGTTCACGGTCCCCGACGAGGAGTTGAACCCGCCCAGGTTCGCCATGTCCCGATTGGTCATGACGAAGTCGTTGTTGTTCTTGCTTCCGTTGCCCGCCTGGGTATCGCGGCAGTCGGACTCGGTGGCGCCGCTGGGACAGTCCAGCACCCCGTTGCCGATGGTTTCGAAGTCCCCGTAGAACGCCTTGTCGTACACTTTCTCGAACGGCGCGATCTCGCCCGCCGCGGCCGCGGTGGCCGTGAACGGGAGACCCACGAGGACCATGGACGCGGCCATTATGGCCACACCCGCCGTTGCGGCCAGGGTCCGTCTCGGTCGGCGGATAGTTCGCATATTGTGACTTACTCCCTCAAATCGGTCATCCAGGCCACACAATCTAGACATCCCCGGGCTTATGCCACTTCGCGCCACGCCCGACAACACCCATTCGGCTGCGGCGAGCATCAAGCAAGCGCGGGGACCCGGTCACATACACGTAGTCGTCTCAGGCTTCATCCGCCGGTAGGCGAAGCCTCCGGGTGCATCAGTTGCGCTGTGCCGCAACCGATGCGCCCGGAGGCTTCGTTCCGCACGAGACGGATCACCACGACGGGTGTGGGCTAGAAGAAGATGGAGTCGCCGTTGTCGGCCACCCAGGTCGACTCCTTGCTCAGCTTTTTGCCGTGAGAGTCGCTGATCTTTACGGTCATGTGGGATTCGTTCCAGTGGCCGCCGTTCCACGGATACTTGTACTCGACGAAGTCCTGATTGTCGTTGTGAATGCCGTCGGCGGGTACGTCGAATCGGCACTCGATGGTCTTGGCGTCGCCGCTCTTTTGTTTGCAGTCGGCGACGTCACTTCTCACATTGGTGAGTTTGTGAGTGGAGCTGATCGTGATGACGCTGCCGGGTATCGCCTTGTTGCTCGCATTACGCATGCTGAGATCGACGATGCCCTTGCCCTCCCATTCGGACACCCAGCTTCCTGTGTTCGTCAGCGCGGGAGCCGACGTCTTCGCGTCGCTCGCGTGGGCTGGTGCGGCGCTGACCGCGGCGGCGCCCATGGCCAAAAACAGCAGGGCGGCGGCTGACTTGCGATGCATGGAACTCACCCTTCTCGACACGAATACGCACCTTGCGTAATCAGTTGGTTACTGTATATGGCACCTGCGAGCAAGGATGGATAGTTGCAATATCCGATGAAGTGCCGCTGAAGTTCACACTGGAGGGTGAACTAGACGGCGATCATGTCGGGGGAACTCCCGACGGCCGAAGCCGTCGACGCCACCCCTATCCGCATCGCCCGCCGTCGCTTGACAAGATCCAATAGGGACACCCGCGAACGGGCTGGCATTGCGGGCGGCGCGGAGTTGGACGTGGCGCCACCACTCACCGCCAGTGCCGAAATTGTCCGTCTGATCCGTTGTGCGGCAACCGAATTCGACTGGTCGCCGCATCACCCGCGCGAGCGGCCGTGGCCGGACCTGCCGCGAGAGCTCACCCGATCGCGACTTGCAGTAGTTGATTAGTAACCAAAAGTAATCCATTGAGTATGGTCATACGCACCTTGATTTCGTCAAACAGTTGGGTGTGGGTGTGCGTAGGCGTCTGATGGTCTTGGTTTCCTGGGTCCGTGCCGTGCTGGCGGCGTACGCCCATGGTGGCGGTGGGCCGGTTCGAACGGATCGGTCCGCTGCGGGTGCGGTGAGCGTTGCACGGCGCGGTCGGCCACGCCGCGCTGCCGCGCGGGCTGCGGTGACGGGTGGTCTGGTTGTCGCGACCGTGGCCGCGCTGATGGCAGCGCCTGCCACGGCGGCGGCTCACACGAACCAGCCCGATGCCGCGTCGCGGCCGTCTGCGGCGACGCCGAGTCCGTCGCCGTCGCATACGCCCCGGCCGGGTGCGAGGTCGTCGACGAAGCGTTCGCCGACGCCTGGTGCGAGCGCGACGGGTTCGGCGGAGGCGAAGAAACACGCGTCCACCCGACGCGATGCCTCCAGTGCACCTGCGGCACCCGAAGACGGGGACGAAAAGAACCTCAGCTTGTACAACTACTGGGCGAACGCCGCGAAGACCGACACCGTGCGCCTGACGATGAGCGCCGCCGGCCACCCCGACCAGTCAATATCCTCGACCGGCTTCGGCGAGGGAACCTCGGGTTCGACAGTCCATTCCGCACGTATGAAGGTCCATGCCGGAGAGAAGATCAAATTCGCGGAGACGTTCGGCGCCAATACCGGTACCTACACCACCGACCTGAAGTGCACCGGGGATCAGGGCGCCTTGGACTATCAGGATGGTGAGCTGACGGGCACATACACGGTTCCGCACGACTGGACTGGAGGGCAGTGCTCTTTCAAGAACACTCGCACCATGCCGACGGTGACGTTGCAGAAGACGTGGGTCAATGGGGTGAAGGGCGACACTGCGAATCTGGGCGTGTACAGCAACGAGGGGCGTGTTTTCGGGGGGACGTCGACGGCGTCGGGTGCGTCGGGCTCGCAGACCGACACGGTGACAAGCTGGAAGTTGTACTCCGGAAACGAGTATCGC
The DNA here is from genome assembly GCF_035643755.1 of Stackebrandtia sp. Lineage (NCBI taxonomy): Bacteria > Bacillati > Actinomycetota > Actinomycetes > Glycomycetales > Glycomycetaceae > Stackebrandtia > Stackebrandtia sp. Next base: position 15,570 of record NZ_DASQPW010000171.1, read on the forward strand.
CTGGCCGAGATACTCAAAGGTGACAGTGTCGACCGTTATGACACGCAGTTGGCGTGTGGTGGCAAGACGATCGCATCCGGCAGAGGCGGCATGGTCAAGGTGCCAGCGTCCGGTGTGACGTGTACGTTCACCAACACCTTCCCCGCCAAGCACCGGGTGGTGCTGACCAAGAAGTGGCAGCACGCATTCCCCGGTGATGCGGTAGACCTCGAGATTTCGCATGGCAACCGACGCGCTGACGGGTCGAGCACCGCGGGAGGAGACAACCATGACGCGTCGATGGATGTGCTGGCCGGGGACACCGTCGAGATGCGTGAGCGCTTCGACACGTCCGGCCGGGCGAACTTTTACACCCCCAGTCTGACCTGTAACTACGGGATACACCCCGATGCACACGGCGCTTTCACGGTGCCAAAGTCGCTGGCCTCCGGTGTCCCGATCACCTGTGCGTTCACCAATACCGCAAAACCCACCACGTTGACTCTGCAGAAGAAATGGGTGGACGGCGCGAAGGGCGATGCCGCGCACCTGTCTATCAACGGCGCCAAGGGCGGTGCCGGGGTGGCGACCTCGACCGCGTCGGGGGTGTCGGGCTCGCACACCGACACGCAGCATCAGGCGACGGCGACCGTGTACCCCGGGGACAAGGTGCGCCTGGCCGAGACGTTCGGCACCAAGACTGGTGGCTACACCGCGCAGTTGGCGTGTGGCGGCAAGACGATCGGATCCGGGCCAAGCGGTGTGTTTGAGGTTCCGGCGGATCCGAAGGACATGACGTGCGAGTTCACCAACACGCGCGCCAGCGCCAAGATCACGGTGGTGAAGGAGTGGAACCGCGCGGCAGCCGGTGACACGGCCAAACTGGAGATCGAGGGCCCGGCCGCGGATTCCCAGGCATCGGCGATCGCGACCGCGCCCCAGGGCGGGACCGGTAAGTCCGACGACACGGCCACGGCGACGATCTTCGCCGGTGACACGGTGACGCTGGCCGAAGCGCTGCCGGGTGCCGGCCCGGCGAACACCGGCTCGTATGCGAGCACGCTCAGTTGCGACCAGGCCGGGCTCGACGTCGGCGACGGTGAGCAGGGCGGCACCTTCACGGTGCCGAACAAGCCGGTGGACGTGGTCTGCACGTTCACCAACACGCGGACATCGGCAATGTTGACGGTACGCAAGTCGTGGGTGCACGGGGCGACGGGCGACACGGCCGACCTGTCCGCGAAGGGCTCGGCGGGCGATGATGCGGGCACCGCGGGCGTCCCGGCCAGCGGGACCGGTGATTCCGCGGACGTCGTGGAGGTTCCGGTGCGTTCCGGGGAGGTCATCGACCTCGCCGAAGAACTCGGCGCCGACAACACCGGGACCTACACCACTGCCCTGGCGTGTACCGCGCCCGGGCTGGCTTACCAGGCAGGTGCCCGATCGGGCACGTACACGGTGCCGACGGATCCCGTCGCGGTGACGTGCGAGTTCACCAACACGCGCACCAAGGCGTCGTTGACGTTGCACAAGACGTGGGTGGACGGGGCCAAGGGCGACACCGCGGGCCTGTCGATCGACGGCGCGGAGGATGGTGGCGGGTCGGCGACGTCGACGGCGACGGGTGCGTCGGGGTCGGTGGCCGACACCGGCCACCAGGCGACCGCGACGGTGTACTCCGGGCAGAAGGTCGATCTGGACGAGGTGTGGGGCGCTGGGCATGTCGGTACCTATCGCACTCGGTTGGATTGTGGCGGCAAGACGATCGCGTCCGGGACCAGTGGCGTGTTTGGGGTGCCAGCGGACCCGAAGGACGTGACGTGCGAGTTCACCAACACGCGCACCAAGGCGATCTTGACGTTGCAGAAGAAGTGGGTCAACGGCGCCGTCGGCGACACCGCCGAGTTGTCGATCGATAAGGCCAGCTCCGGTGCCGGGTCGGTGGCTGCTCGGGTTCCGGCCGGTGGTGACGGGGTGTCGGTCGACAAGGCGACGGCGCCGATCCATTCGGGTGACACGGTCGATCTGGTCGAGGCGTTGGGGTCGCACAACCGCGGGTCGTACACCTCGGCGATCGCCTGCGACCGGCCGGGGTTGACGGCCACCCGCGATGGTCGGGGTGGCAGTTTTCATGTCTCGGCTAGCCCGGATGCGGTGACGTGCACGGTCACCAACACCGGCAAGGCAACCGGCGCTCCGGCGGTCGCCAAGCGCGTCGAGTCGGTGTCGGCCGGGGCACGGCCGGGCGACTGGACGGTGACCTACACGGTGACGGTGACCAACCGCGACGCCACCGCGGTGTCGTACTCGCTGGCCGACCGGCTCGGCTTCCCCAAAGGGGTGCACGTGACGTCAAAGTCGGCGCGCTGGGCGCGTTCGGCGGCCGACGGCAGCGGCTCTGGCACCTCGAAGCCGACGGCGAACCTCAGGCAGGTCACCGGTCGGGAGTTGCCAGCCGACACAATGGACACCTACACCATCGTGATCGACGCGACGGTGCCCGCGGGCCTGTCGGCCGACCGCGCCCGGTGCGGCGGCGGGCCGGGGCACGGGTGGTCCAACACGGCGAGCGTGACGTCTGGCTCGCGCACCGTGAAGGCACATGCCTGCGCCGCTATCACCACCCGGGGCGACACGGCGGCGCTGGACGGCGACCCGTTGCCGATCACCGGAACGCCAATCGCGAAGATCCTCAATGCCGCGGCCGTGTTCCTCGGCGCGGGCATGCTGCTGATCCTGACGGCCCGCAAGCGACGCCGCCAGAACTAAACCGGAAACGGCGCCGCCGCAACCAAACCTTAAAGGTCTCGACAGCCCTGCTGCCGGGACCTTTAAGGTTGCGCGTCCCTGGCATTCGTGGGGCCCGATTCCCCCAGTGAATTTGGGTTCCGCCCGCCTCACCGCCGAGCAGATCGAAGATGCGGCCTTCCGTGGGACTGTCCCAGAAATGGTGTTGTGACGGAGGTGCTCGCTCGGACTGGTCCGAGCGCGGCCCGTCGATCACATGGTGGATATCGGCTGCGGTGTGCTGTCGGACAGTTCGGTATTCGCGGTGCGGCCGAGTCGTACCGCGGTGACCACGATCAGCGTCACCGCGCTGAGCCCAAAGATGATGTGGCTGGCCAGCTCGATCGTGAGCGACGCGGCCACGAGCATGTGCGCCCGCGGGAAGGCCAACCATACGTAAGTGAGTAGCGCGACAGCTCCTCCGGCTCCACACGAGCGCGCGAAACATCAAGCGGCGCTTGCTTCGCTTCGGAAGTCGCCTCGTCGATGCTTTCCACATCGGCCCGGTCGGGGTGCTCGGCGCACAACTTCGCCATCGCCACCCGCGGTCCGTAGACCTAATCGAACCGCGTGATCGCCTGCTGGCGACGCTGCCGCCCGATCACCGCGGCATCAGCTTCTGCCTCACACGGCTGCCGTGATGCGGCCTCGCGCGACGCCTGCAAACCGAGCTCGGTCACGGTCAACAGCGCACTCTCCTCGCCGTCCACCGCGACCTGCTGCACCCCCAACCGCCAACGCCGCGACAAGAAACTGACTCACCACATCAGACACCCGTAAACTCCCTACACCGACTCACTCAAACCGGCACCGCCCACCCGCGCCTGTCCCGAACCGTCGTCACGAGTTCACGCGGCCTCATCGAGGGCGCTAGTTGTCGCAGTTCTACTCCGAAGTGGACCTCAACGTGGGTCGCCCCATCGCACGTCCACCTTTACCCGCATGGGTGATGTTTCGGGCCAACTTTGCCGCCTGGTGTTGGCTGGTCCTGCTATCAAGATGCTGTCACGGGCCTGGTTTTGACCACAGAGGACGGAACGATGCGGGCTTCTTGCCTGCGAATGTGCGAGCGCCCCATGCGGGGCGCGACAAACATGGGAAACTTCCTGAACAGGTAAAACTCTCCGGGCGGCTGACCGTCAAGGCCGAGTTCCGGCTGGAGTGACATCCGTCAGCGGTGGAGATATCGATCGTGTTCTGTGACCTACTTCCACAGGTCAAACGTTCGCAGGTCAGTGTTCGTGGCCCGTCGCCAAGCACCGGGACACAAACTGACTCTCGCGCGGTTGGCGCATGGCTCATGTGGTCGGGGGCTTGGCGGCACCGGCCGAGGGTCTCCGCCATGGCTTTTGGTGTCGGCAGACGCCGCAAGGTCGCACACCGGCGGGACCGCCTCGCCAACCGTCCTGGTGATCAGACGAGTTCGAGTCCACCATCGACGGTGATGACCTGGCCGGTGACCCAGGTGGCGCCGGGGTTGGCCAGGTGCAGCACCCAGGCGGCGGTTTCGTCGGGTTCGCCCCGCCGACGCAGCGGGATACGGGCGGCCTCATCGCGTTTCACTGTCGCGATGGCCTCGGGCGGCAGTCTCGCGGCCGACAGCGCTTCGCTTTCGACGGGGCCGGGAGCCACCGCGTTGACCCGGATGCCGCGGGGCGCCAGTTCGAGCGCCCAACTACGCGTGAGCTGCTCCAGTGCTGCCTTTGAAGCGGCGTAATGCGAGATGTCGGCGCCGGGTCGGTGCCCGAAGGTGCTGGAGATGTTGACGATCGTGCCGCCGGTTGCCTCCAGATCGTCCAGCGCGCGCCGGGCTAGCAGGCTCGGGGCGACGACATTGGTGGACAAGATCGCCTCCATGCGTTCGGTGTCGGCCTCGGCCAGGGGCATGACGCGCAGAATCCCGGCATTGTTCACCACGACATCCAGGCGCCCCCATCGTTCGCGCGCGGCGGCCACAATGATTCCGGCCGCTTCGGTGGCGCGGATGTCCGCGGGATGCGGCACGATCCCGTCGGCGAGGGCGGCGGTGTCGTCCAGGGCGGCGGCGCGGCGACCGACGGCGAGCACTCCCGCGCCGTGCCGGGCGAACCCGACCGCGATCGCCCGCCCGATACCGGATCCCGCGCCGGTCACGATCACGGCGCGCCCAGAAAAGTCCTGATCTGTCACGTACCACTCCATTGTTCGCTGTTCGTCGAACATCGAACAATACCGTTAGAATCGCGTAATGAAAACCGCCGTTCACCCGCCTGCGGATCAGATCAGCCTCCCCCAGGTCCTGGCCGCGCTGGCCGACCCGATCCGGCTGGGCGTGGTGCGGCTGCTGGCCGACGGCAGCGAGCGCGGCTGGAACGAACTGCGCGCGCCCATCGCCAAATCGACCCTCAGCCACCACATGAGAGTGTTGCGGGACGCCGGAATCACGCGCACCCGGGTCGAGGGCACCCGCTGCTTCGTCCGGCTCCGCGACAAGGAACTGGAATCCCGATTCCCCGGACTTGTGTCCACGGTGATCGGCAACGCCGAAGACGTCGGCACGGACGTCACGCTGAGATAGGTCGGCCCCGCGAATCATGACCGCGGCTGTTGCCCGCATGACCTCGACAGGACTTGACCGGGCCGTCGGGGATTCATGATGGCGCTTACGTTGGCGTCGAGCGGCAGTGGTTACTGTTGCCGCTCATGCGCGGCGGCGACGCGTTGGTGCCGCATGTATGCGGCGGCCTGTCGTCGGCCTGTGAGGTGGCGCGGTGATCACGAGCGCCGTACGGATAATCCACAGACGAGGAAGGTAATCGTCGGGAATACGGCAGTGGGACGTGTCACGTTCCGCGCTTAACGCCGCCGAGCATCGTGATGGATGCGTCCATATGGGACTGCTCGGTGGATTCGATGTGATCAAGACGGATGACCTGATCGGCGGCGAACATGGCGTCAGCTCCATCGGCCAGACAGGACAACCCCCTGGGGTGTTCGCCCTCCGCCGGCTTGCTGATGCGGTCGCGCAACTTGGTGGCTGTGTCGCCGTACAGGTCTCGGTGCCCGGTGATGGCGATGCGAGCTTCACAAAGGGCGGCGAGTTTGGTGTCCAGGACGGAAGCGCTGGGCGTGCCGAAAACGGTTGTCTTCAACGTACGCGTGGTGCCTGAGCTGCCGGCGTCGGCAAGCGCCACATCACGTCGGCAGCGCCAGCGTCGTTGATTGTGAGGACATTGACGGGGCTGTGAAGTCCTCGGGCGAAGGTGAAACCCCGCCCAAGCGTTCCCATGTTTGTGGCGCCCCATGCAGGATTCGAACCTGCGCTCCCGCCTCCGGAGGGCGGTGCTCTATCCCCTGAGCTAATGGGGCCGATATGGCCTTGATGAGGCTATCAGGGTGGCGTGGGAGGGCTCCAGCGGGTATTCGGGGGCGAGGGGTTCGGGAGGGGGTAGGAAACGTCGATTTCTCAATACCTTGGGGTCCCGGACGGATCGAACCACAACATGTATGATCGCTCGTGCCGTGAGGCGATGGTGCGGGATGGAGATTTCGTGCCGGGTTGACAACAGAATCCACCGAGCGTTTCCGCCGTCTTGGGTGGCGGGGGCGTGGGCTGCGAAGGGGACGTGAGGAACGTGAGCACTACGACAGTCACACCACGTGAGGTCACCATGGATCGGCTGAGCGAGGCGGTTCGACGGGGCGCGGAAGGGTTGGGGGACGTCGATTCCGCCGAGGTGATCGGGCCGGTGGTGGCCGGGGCCTGGCCGGGGGCCGGTGAAGGGGAGTTGTGGTTGCGGGCGGTGGAGGTGGCCGCGTCGTTGGTGGCGCGGGAGCCGGGGTATGGCCGGTTGGCGGCGCGGTTGTTGAGCGGGTTGATCGGGGAGGAGGTCAGGGGGGCCGGTGTGGGGTCCTTCAGCGGGTCGATCGCGGCGGCCAGGAAGGAGGGGCTGATCGCGGATGCGTTGGGGGAGTTCGTGGCCGACAACGCCGAGGACTTGGACTCGCTCGTGGACGCGGGGGCGGATGATCGGTTTGAGTACTTTGGACTGAGGACGGTTTACGACAGGTATCTGTTGCGGCATCCCGAGAGTCGGTCGGTGTTGGAGACGCCGCAGCAGTTCTTCTTGCGGGTCGCGTGTGGGTTGTCGGAGTCGGTGGGGGAGGCGCGGCAGCTGTATCGATTGTTGAGTTCGTTGTCGTTCATGTTCAGTTCGCCCACATTGTTCAACGCGGGAACCCGGCGGCCGCAACTGTCGTCGTGTTTTCTGTTGGACTCGCCGCGGGACGAGCTGGAGTCGATCTATGAGCGGTACTCGCAGGCGGCGCGGTTGAGCAAGTACGCCGGCGGGATCGGGATGTCCTGGTCGAAGATCCGCAGCCGCGGGTCGTTGATCCGGGGGACCAACGGGCACTCGAACGGGATCGTGCCGTGGCTGCGGACGCTGGATTCCAGTGTGGCCGCCGTGAATCAGGGCGGGCGGCGCAAGGGTGCGGCGTGCGTGTACCTGGCGACCTGGCACGCCGACGTCGAGGAGTTCTTGGAGCTGCGGGACAACACCGGGTCGGAGGATCGCCGGACGCACAACCTGAACCTGGCGAACTGGGTGCCCGACGAGTTCATGCGGCGGGTGGAGGCGGACGAGCAGTGGTCGCTGTTCGACCCCAAGCGGGTGCCCGAGCTGGTGGATGCCTGGGGGGAGGAGTTCGAGGAGGCGTATCGGGCGGCCGAGGCCGCGGGCAAGGCCGTGCGGACCGTGCCGGCCCGGGAGCTGTACGGGCGGATGATGCGAACCCTGGCGCAGACCGGCAACGGGTGGATGACCTTTTCGGACATCGCTAACCGGACGGGGAACCAGACCGCCAAGGCGGGCAACGTGATCCATCTGTCCAATCTGTGCACCGAGATTCTCGAGGTGACCAGCGACGCCGAGACCGCCGTGTGCAACCTGGGGTCGGTGAACCTGGCGGCGCATTGCACGGCCGACGGGTTCGACTTCGACGGGTTGGCCGAGACGGTGCGGACCGCGGTGACCTTTATGGACCGCGTCATCGACTTGTCGTACTTCCCGACCGCGGAGGCCGAGAAGTCGAACCAGCGGTGGCGGCCGATCGGCCTGGGGCTGATGGGTTTGGCCGACGTGTTCTATCGGCTGCGGTTGCCGTTCGACTCCGACGAGGCGCGGGCGCTGTCCACCAGGATCTCGGAGCACATCGCGCTGGCGGCGTACGACACCTCGGCGGGGCTGGCGGCTCGACACGGGGCGCACCCGTCCTATGAGGATACTCGGGCGGCGGGCGGCGTGCTGCACGTGGACCACTGGCCGAGCGCGACCATCACCGCTGCGCGCCAGTGGGACGCGGTGCGCGCCAAGGTGGCCGAGCACGGGCTGCGCAACTCGCTGATGATCGCGATCGCGCCGACGGCGACCATCGCGTCCATCTCGGGCTGCTCGGAGTGCGCCGAGCCCGTGGTGTCCAATGTGTTCAAGCGTGAGACGCTGTCGGGAGAGTTCCTGCAGGTCAACAAGTTCCTGGTCGCGGACCTGAAGGAGCGCGGACTGTGGACCAACGAGCTGCGCGAGGAGATCGTGCGGGCCGAGGGTTCGATCGCCGGGGTCGCCGCGATTCCCGCCGACCTGAAGCGGCTGTACCGCACCGCGTGGGAGCTGCCGCAGCGCGCGCTGATCGACCTGGCGGCGGCGCGCACGCCGTTCATCGACCAGAGCCAGTCGTTGAACCTGTTCATGGCCGCGCCCACCATCGGCAAGCTGTCGTCGATGTACGCCTACGCCTGGCGCTCGGGCATCAAGACCACGTACTACCTGCGTTCCCGCCCGGCCACCCGGATCAATCAGACCACTGTGGCCAGTGCCGCGGCGACCGTCCCCGAGCCCGAGGCGATCGCCTGTTCCCTGGAAAACCCCGAGTCCTGTGAGGCATGCCAATGACGACCATCGACACCACCCGCCAGACGCTGCTGGACCCGGGCATGAACCTGACGCTGCGGCCCATGCGGTACCCGGACTTCTACGAGCAGTATCGGGCGGCGATCCGCAACACCTGGACGGTGGAGGAGGTCGACCTGGCCTCCGACCTGCCCGACCTGGCGAAGTTCAGCGAGGGCGAGCGGCACCTGGTCAACCGGCTGGTGGCGTTCTTCGCCACGGGCGACACCATCGTGGCCAACAACCTGGTGCTGAACCTGTACAAGCACGTCAACGCTCCGGAGGCGCGGCTGTACCTGTCGCGCCAGTTGTACGAGGAGGCCGTGCACGTCCAGTTCTACCTGACGCTTCTGGACACCTATCTTCCCGACCCGGAGGATCGGGTGAAGGCGTTCGCGGCGGTGGAGCACATTCCGTCCATCAAGGAGAAGGCCGACTTCTGTTTCAAGTGGATCGACTCCATCGATGAACTCAACCAGCTGAATACGGCGTCGGATCGGCGGGCGTTCCTGCTCAACCTGATCTGCTTCGCCGCCTGCATCGAGGGGCTGTTCTTCTACGGCGCCTTCGCCTACGTGTACTGGCTGCGGTCGCGCGGGCTGCTGGACGGGCTGGCCACCGGCACCAACTGGGTGTTTCGCGACGAGTCGTGCCACATGAACTTCGCGTTCAGCGTCGTGGACGTGGTGCGCTCGGAGGAACCCGAGCTGTTCGACGACGAGCTGACGGCCTCGGTCACGCGAATGCTGGAGGAGGCCGTGGAGGCCGAGCTGCGGTTCGCGCAGGACCTGTGCGGGGACGGGCTGGCGGGCATGACCGTGGCGGACATGAAGTCCTATCTGGAGTACGTCGCCGACCAGCGCCTCACCCGCCTCGGCATGCCCGCCAGGTACGGCTCGGCCAACCCGTTCGGGTTCATGGCCCTGCAGGACGTCCAGGAGCTGACGAACTTCTTCGAGCGTCGACCCACCGCCTACCAGGTGGCCGTCGACGGCAAGGTCGACCTGGACGAGGATTTTTAGGTCGCCGACGCCGTTAACCTTGCGCGATGACGTCCAACGCGCAGTTCCACGACCGGGGCCGAGCCGACGTGCTGGCGGGCAGGCTCTCGTGTGAGACCCCGCCGGTGGACGGCGGCCCGCGCTGGGGACTCAGCGCGGTGTTCCGCCCCACCGGCCCGGTCGCGGAGGAGCTCGCGGCGCTGGGCCGCGAGGCCACGGCGGTGGCGGGGCCCGGGCATTGGGTGCACGGGCCCCGCGCCATGCACACCACGCTGCGCGCGCTGGAGCCGCACAGCACCAGGAACATGGTCGCCGACGCGCGGGTGGGGGTGTACGCCGAGGCGTTGGCGGCGGCGTGCCGGGGTTTCGCCCCCATCGAGCTGGAGTTTCGCGGGATCGCGCCGCACGGCGGCGGGGTGATGGCGCAGGGAATTGGTCGGCCGCAGGGGTTTCCCGCGTTGCGGCGGCGCTATGTGGACGAACTCGACGCCCGCGGTGTCGCCCACTATGAACAAGGTTTCGTCCGCGACATCTGGTACGTGTCGCTGCTGCACTTCGCGGCGCCGGTGCCCGACCCCGCGGCCCTGGTGCGGTGGGGAGATCGGCTGCGCGACCGCCCGATCGGCACCGTGATGTACGACGAGGCCGAGATCATCCGCTGGCACCTCATCGACGGCGCGATCACCGCCCAGAGCCTGTTCTCGGCCAAACTGGACGGTTGAGCGTCGTTGAAGGGTTATGGAGGTCAGACGTAACATCCGCGCCAGGACCACCTGACGGCGAGGAGTCGAAGATGGCAGCGCGGACGCGAAGGTTCCTGTTGGTGGCGGGGTTGGTGGGCGCGTTGACGGTGGCACCGGTTTCGGCGGCGCACGCGGCCTACGACGATCCGCTGACCAAGACCGACGGCGCGGGCCTGACGTGGCACGCCACCTCGGCCGCGGCGATCCAGAAGCTGGACGACGCGCTGCCGAACGTGGACGTGGCGGCCGTGCTGGACAGCGCGAATCATCCGATGACGTCGTGTACGTCCACCGAGGCCAAGGCGTTGCCGATCAAGCCCGCCTCGACCGTCCATCATTGTTGGGACTCAGGGGATGCGGGCACCACGGCCTGGGTGCCGCAGGGGATCACCACCTCGGGCGACGCCGACGACGACGGGGCGTGGGGCGCCGACAGGGCGATGTTGTCGGGTTGGCACTACAACCACCACGACCCCGCCGACGACAGCCAGTGGAACGGCAACAACGACCGCTACAACGACGCCCGGGTCGCCTTCATCGACTACAACGACCCGAAGGCGCCAACGTATCGGTGGGTGTACCTGGTGGTACCGCGCGACGGCGGCAACACCTTCTCGGCCGCCGAGGGGCACACCGGCGGGATGGTCTGGTACGGCGACAAGCTGTACGTCACCGAGGTCGGCAACCGGGGCACCGCGATCCGGGTGTTCAGCATGTCGCACATCCTCCAGGCCAACTCGGCGGCGTCCGACCAGATCGGACAGACCGGAGGCGAGTACGCCGCGTACGGGTATCAGTATGTGATGACGCAGGTCGGGCGGTACGACTACGCGGGCGGCACGTGCACCATGGACCACGACGATCAGGTGCCGTGTTTCGCGTCGATCTCCCTGGACCGCAGCACTTCCCCCGATTCGCTGGTGTCCACCGAGTACTTCTCCGACCAGTCGAAGCGGGGACGCCTGTATCGCTACGCGATGGGCGCCGACTATCTGTTGAAGACCGACGCGGGAGGCACCGCAGCCTCGGTGGAGGCATACCACAGTGGAGTCGGGAACATGCAGGGAGTGTTGTCCCGCAACGGAAAGTGGTACGTGGCGCACAGCTCGATCGACAAGTTCGGTCAACTGTGGGCGCAGAACACCAGCTCCAGCGTCTCGGCGCGGTGCGGCAGCCCCGCCACGACCCAGTGCTGGGCCAAGCATCCCGAGGCGCTGACCTACAACGTCGCCTCGGATCTGGTGTTCTCGCAGACCGAGTGGGCGCCGTCGGATTGTTCGGGCAGCGGCCAGGAGTGCGGGCGGGTGGTGTTCGGGGTTCCGTTCGGCGCGTTCGGTTAGCCCTTGGCGAAGGTCAGGTTGCGCGCGAAGGCCGTGAAGCCCAGGGACTCGTACAGGGCGCGGGCCGAGGGGTAGGCGGCGTCGCCGCGGGCGCACACCAC
>NZ_DASQPW010000172.1:0-5730 GCF_035643755.1 Stackebrandtia sp.
GGTTCGAGCTGGTCGACGCCGCATTCGCGCGCCGAGTAATGCCAGTCGTCCAGACCGGCCGCCGCGTACCCCGCATTGTGGATGGTCGGCGACAGGGAATGCGCGATGGGCGAGCCCAGCACGGCCGCGCGATGGGTCACAGCACCCCGTTCTCTCGCGCCTTCTCGACGTTCTTCTGGTGTTCCTCTTTGGTCTCGGCGAACGCCGAGTTGCCCTTCTTGTCGATGGCCACGAAGTACAGCCACTTGCCCTTGGGCGGGTCGGCCGCGCCCTGCATCGCCTGTTTGCCGGGGCTGTTGATCGGCGTGGGCGGCAGTCCGGAGTGCACGTGGGTGGAGTACTCGTTGCCCTTGTCGCTGAGCTCGGCCTTCGTGAGGTCCTTGGAGTTCTTCTTCTTGCCGCCGTTGAGCATCAGGCCGTAGTTGGTGGTGGAGTCGAAGTCCAGGCAGTTGGTGACATCGGCGCTGCAATAGAAGTTCTCCGCCGACAGCCGGTTGAACGCGACCCGGGCGACCTTGCCCAGGTCCTTGGGCACCCCCGCCTCGGCCTCGGCGAGCGAGGCGACGATCAGCACCTCGTATGGACTGGAGTCGGTGTTGGACTGGACGGTGTCGACGAACCCGATGTCGTCGGTGACCTCGAGGAACTTCTTCACCATCGCCTTGAGCATCTGCGTGGCGGTGTTCTTGGACGAGAACTCGTAGGTGGACGGGAACAGGAAACCCTCGACGGACTTCTTGATCTCCTTGCCGTCGGTGCGCTTGAACCACTCGTCCGGCACGCCGAGCTTCTCGGGGTCCTTGGCGGCGGTCTCGAAGTCCTTTTCGGGCACACCGGTGGCCTTGGACAGCGTCTGGAAGGTCTCCCACTCGGTGAGTCCCTCCCGGACGGTCACCCCGCCGACCCTGCGGTTCTTGGGATCCAGCAGCGCCTCGACCGCCGAGGCGCCCGACATGTGTTCCTGCAACGCGTAGGTGCCGGGCTGGATCTTGGTGGATTCGGTGTTGGCCTTGGCGGCGTTGACGAACGCCTGCGAGCTCTTGACCACGTCCTTCTTGTACAGTGCGTCGCCGATCAGCGTGGCCGAGCCCTGCGGTACGTCCACGGTGACCTTGACGCCGTTGCCGCTGCCCGCGTAGTCGGCGGCGGAGAACATGGCCTTGATCTTGTCGAATCCGAAGTAGCCCACCGCGCCGACGGTGCCCAGCAGCACCACGACCAGCAGCAGCGTGAGTGCCTTGCGTCCCTTGCTTTTGCGGCGATGTCCCCGAGGATTTTTGGATTTGCGACCTGCCCGCGATCGTTCGTCCAGCACGTCGTTTACGCCTTCCGCTGCTTCTCCAGCCACAACTGCAGAATCTCCACCGCGGCAGCCTGGTCGACGACCGCGCGTTGGCGCCGACCCTTGACGCCACGCTCGGACAACCTACGCGAAGCCACACGCGTGGTCAACCGCTCGTCTATGAGGCGCACCGGAATCGGGGCGATCGCCCGAGCCAAGCGATCGGCGTAGGCACGAGCCTCCGCCGCCGCGAAACTTTCCTCACCTGACAGCCTAACCGGCAGGCCCACGACCACCTCCACAATCAGGTGTTCGTCGACAAGTTCCGCCAAACGTCCGATGTCGGAGGGGACGGTGGTGTCGCTGTTGTCTCGGGGGACGGTCTCCAGCGGTGCCGCGAGGATGCCGTCGGGGTCGCTCCAGGCGACCCCGACGCGCGCCTTGCCGATGTCGACGCCGAGCCGGCGTCCCTTGAGGGGGGTGTCGGTCACGAGCCGGACAGCTGCGCGGTCACCGCGTCCAGCAGCGCCCGCGCCTGGTCGGCGGGGACGCCGCCGCCCTGGGCGATGTCGGCGTTGCCGCCGCCGCGGCCCGACAGCGCGGCCTTGACCAGGCTCTGCGCCGACAGCCCGCGCGCGGTGCCGGTCTTGTTGACCGCCACCACCAGGGAGGACTTGCCGCCGGACGCCGCGACCACGGCCACGACGCCGGGGCTGTCCGCGCCCAGGTGGGAGCGCACCTCGGTGGCCAGCTTGCGGACGTCGCCGCCGCCGGTGCCGTCGGGGGCGCGAACCGCCGCGAGCCGGACCTCGCCGTACTGCTTGGCCTCGGAGGCGTGCCGCTCCGCGGAGCCCAGCACAATGGACGCGCGCAGCTCGGCGAGCTCCTTTTCGGCGTCCTTCAGTTGGGCCACGGTGCTTTCGACCCGCTGCACCACCTCGGCGCCCGGCACCCGGTACAGGCCGGCCAGCTGGGACACCAGGACGTGCTCGCGGGCCAGGAAGTTGAACGCGTCGATGCCGACCAGGGCCTCGACCCGGCGCACGCCGGAGCCGATGGACGCCTCGTTGAGCACCTTGACGACGCCGAGCTGGCCGGAGCGGGCCACGTGGGTGCCGCCGCACAGCTCGCGGGCGTAGTCGCCGACCTCGACGACGCGCACCTGGTCGCCGTACTTCTCGCCGAACAGCGCCATGGCGCCGAGCTCGCGGGCGTGCGCCATGGTGGTGACGAAGTCGCGGACCTCGAGGTCGCGCATCAGCACCTCGTTGATCTGCTGTTCCACGTCGTGCAGCACGCTGTCGGGGACCGAGCCGGGGGTGTTGAAGTCGAAGCGCAGCCGACCGGGCGCGTTCAGGGAACCCGCCTGGGTGGCCGATTCGCCGAGGAACTCGCGCATGGTCTGGTGCACCAGGTGGGTGGCGGTGTGGGAGCGGGAGATGGCCCCGCGCCGCCGCCGGTCGATCGACACGTGCGCGGTCTCGCCGTCGCGGACGCCGCCGCGCAGCACCTTGACCTTGTGGACGACCAGGCCGGGGATGGGCGCCTGCACGTCCAGGATCTCCAGTTCGCCGTCGCCGACCTGGAGGCGCCCGGTGTCGGACTGCTGCCCGCCGCCCTCGGCGTAGCAGGGCGTGATGTCCAGGACGAGCTCCACCTCGTCGCCCTCGGCGGCGTCGGACAGCCGTCCGCCGTCGCCCAAGATGGCGCGCACCGTGGACTCGCGCTCAGCCTCGACGTAGCCGGTGAACTCGCTTGCGCCGAAGGTGTCGCGCACCTCGCGGTACGCCGACAGGTCGACGTGCCCGGTCTTGCGCGCCTGGGCGTCGGCCTTGGCGCGCTCGCGCTGCTGCGACATCAGCTTGCGGAAGCCGTCCTCGTCAACGGTGAGGCCCTGTTCGGCGGCCATCTCGAGGGTGAGGTCGATCGGGAAGCCGTAGGTGTCGTGGAGCTCGAACGCCTTGGCGCCGGACAACGTGGTGCTTCCCGACGTCCTGGTCTGCCGCACCGCGGTGTCCAGAATGGTGGTTCCGGCCCGCAGGGTGGTGCGGAACGCCTCCTCCTCGCCGTAGGCGTAGGTGGAGATGCGGTCGAACTCCTCGGCCAGTTCCGGATAGGACGGCGACATGCAGTCGCGCGCCACCGGCAACAGCTCGCTGAACGCCGGGTCCTCGAAGCCGAGCAGGCGCACGGCGCGGATCGCGCGGCGCATGATGCGCCGCAACACATAGCCGCGGCCCTCATTGGACGGAACGATGCCGTCGCCGATCAGCATCAGGCTGGTGCGCACGTGATCGGCGATCACCCGGAAGCGCACGTCGTCGGGATGCGAGGCGCCGTACTTCCGTCCGGTGAGCTCGCTGGCCTTGTCGATGAGCGGCCGGACCTCGTCGATCTCGAAGAGGTTGTTGACACCCTGCAGCATGTAGGCCACGCGCTCCAGGCCCATGCCGGTGTCGATGTTCTTCTTGGGAAGGTCGCCGAGGATCTCGAAGTCCTCTTTGCCGGTGCCGGGCCCGCGGAGGTTCTGCATGAACACCAGGTTCCACAGCTCCATGTACCGGTCGCCGTTGGCGAAGTCGCCGTCGGGGCCGTACTTCGGGCCCAGGTCGAGCAGGATCTCCGAGCAGGGGCCGCACGGGCCGGGAATGCCCATGGACCAGAAGTTCTCGGACTTGCCGAGCCGGGGGATGCGCTCGTCCGGCACGCCGGCGACCCGCTTCCACAGGTCGATCGCCTCGTCGTCGTCCACGTACACCGATGGGTACAGTTTGGACTCGTCGAAGCCGTAGCCGCCCTCGGACTGCGGCTTGGTCATCAGCTCCCAGGCCAGCGCGATGGCCTTCTCCTTGAAGTAATCGCCGAAGGAGAAGTTGCCGTTCATCTGGAAGAAGGTGCCGTGCCGGGTGGTGATGCCGACTTCCTCGATGTCCGGGGTGCGCAGGCACTTTTGGACGGAGGTGGCGCGCTTCCACGGCGCGGTCTGCTGCCCGGTGAAGTACGGGACGAACTGGACCATGCCCGCGTTGATGAACAGCAGGTTGGGGTCGCTGATGGCGGGCAGCGGTGCGCTCGGTACCACCGTGTGCCCGTTGGCCTCGAAATGTGCCAGGAACCGCCTCTTGACCTCGGCTGTCCTCATCGGATGGTACCTCCTTTGCGACTGCTCGCGTTGTTACTGTTCGTCTTCGGGTTCGTCGTCGACCAAGAGGCCGTCGATGGGTTCCCCGGCCGCGATGGCCTCATGCAGCTCGTCTTCCTTCTCATGCATGCCTTCGGCCACGTCCGCCATAAAGCTACGCATTCCGTCGCCGGCTGTCACGGCGGTATTCTTCAGCCGCGCGCCGATCCCCGCCGGGGACAACGCGTCGGCGCCTCGCGCCAGCTTGCGCACCACGATGACGCCGACGGCCACGCCGACGCCAAGCCACAGCAGTCGCTTCACCATCGTCCGCTTACCCTTCATCGTCCGCGCTTACGTCTGGTCTTCTTGTCCCGCAAGGTCTGCCGGACCTCGACTTCCTCTTCCTCTCCGCGCCGCTTCGCCACGGCCTTGCGCAGGCCGAAGCCGAAGGCGGCCATCTTCACCAGCGGGCTGGTGGCCGCGGCGGTCACCAGGTTCGTGACGTTGGCGACGTTGCCGGTGACCTGCTGCGCGTGGCCGGTGATGGAGTCGACCCGTTCCAGCTGGACGTTGACGCCGTCCAGTGAGGTCTGCACCTGGCGCAGCGCCGTGTTCACGTTCTCGATGGTGGCGTTGGCGTTGTCCAGCATCGGACCCGTGCGGGCGGTGACGTCCTTGATGGTCTGTGTGGTGGCGTCGACGGTCTTGCTGACGCGGAACAACACGTACATGCCCACC
Source organism: Stackebrandtia sp. (assembly GCF_035643755.1). Classification (NCBI taxonomy): domain Bacteria; kingdom Bacillati; phylum Actinomycetota; class Actinomycetes; order Glycomycetales; family Glycomycetaceae; genus Stackebrandtia; species Stackebrandtia sp. The sequence goes on from NZ_DASQPW010000172.1 coordinate 5,145, forward strand.
AGGGACAGGGCGGCGAATGCCCCGGCGGCGATGAGGGCGGCGAGCTCGCCGCCGGTGGAAACGAACTCGGCGGCGGCGGCCGACACGTGCACCGACACGAAATCCCCCTTGGATTGATTTGTCGGGACTGCTGCGAGACAGACGTTGACCTTACCGTCCATGCCGCCGGCTGCTGAGTCACCCCGCGCGAAGATCGGCGGCGCGTCCGGTGCGAATCAGGGCCGACACCGCCGAGCCGGGGCACACCCGCTCGGCCTCGCCGCAGTCGGAGGCGCGCACCCACAGGTCCACCGCGAACTCGTCGCGCCGGTAACAGTGGAGGGTCCCCACGTCCGTCGCCGCCCCGCAGCGCGCGGCGCGCCACCCCTGGGTGGTCAGGGCGCGGGCGTAGGCGCGCACGGTGGCGTCGGCGTCGCGGTCGGAGCGCCACTGGCGTTCGCGCACCCGGCAGTGCTCGAGGCACCAGCGGCTGCCACTGGCGGCGTCGCGCGGGTGGTGGGACGCCCACGCCGGCAGCGGCAACGCGTCGAGCGCGGCGAAGCCGGGGTCGCGGGTGAGATCGCCGGCGCCGAACAGCAGCGGCAGT
>NZ_DASQPW010000173.1:0-5537 GCF_035643755.1 Stackebrandtia sp.
GGCCCGGTGGGACGGGCGGATGAGTTTTTCGCGCAGTCTTGCGTTGCGTCGGCGGCCTTTGGAGAACCGCACACCCAGGTCCCAGGCCTCAATAATCGATTGCTGTGACATCACCAAACACAACGCCTCAAAGAACGGAAATGGGGGAAAGGTCCGCGGCTCCGGCATCCGGGCCGCTCGCCGTGATCAGTTTACTGCGGTGGATTGATCGCTATCAGACGGCGACCTCGCCGGGTGGACGGTAAGACTGGTCACATCGGCCGGCGGGGTCTGTCGATGCGGAGGGCTCGGCGGTCCCGTCGGCGGCGCGGGGCCGGGGCGCTTGGCGGACGGGCCGAAGACGCGCCGCACGACCTCGTCGCACGGGTCGCCGGGTCGCCAGTCGCCGAAGCGGTGCCGCAGGTTGTCGGTGACCTCGAAGATGTAGTCCCTTTCGGACATTCGCCTCAGGTGCTCGTCGAGCAGGTGCCGGTCGTGCGCCACGGGCCCGATGCCCTCCCGCGTCAGGTCGGTGGTCACCCGCCCCGTCGCCGAGAACTCCGCCCAGTCGGGGAGGTACAGCACGACGGGCAGCCCCGCGACCGCGCGATCGACCAGGGCGCCGCGATAGTCGCCGACCACGATGTCGGCGGCGGCGTACAGGTCGGCAACGTCGACGGTGGCGGGAAGGCGTTGGGAGACAAGCACTCCGTCGCCGTCGGCGCGCCTCACCACGCCGCCGTCGCCGATCGCCAGCGCGGTGGTGCCGGGCAGCAGGCGTTGCACATGGACGACGTCGAACTCGGGCGCCGCCATGCCGGGCGGGCGCGCGGCCGGATGGTGGCAGAGCAGGCGGGCGTCGGCGGCCAGCCCGAGCTCCTCGCGCACCCGCTTGCGGCGCTCGTCGTCCGGCTCGATCGCTCGGCCGGGCAGCCCGAACTCCAGGGTGTCGGCGCGGATCTGGAACGCCCGGTCGACGATCTCGCTGGCGTGACGGTTGGGGGAGACCACGAAGTCCCAGCGGTCCAGGCGGGCCAGCAGCCGCTCCACGTCCTCGGCGCCGCGCCCCTCCAGGCGCAGCAGGTCCAGCCCGATCGCCTCGATCGGTGTCTGGGACAGGACGCGGACGTGGGTGGTGTCGCGCCGCTTCACCACGAACTCGTCCAGCTCGAAATCGGTGATGACGTGACCCGCGCGGGCCAGGGCCCGCAACGCGGCCGCGGTCCCCGGCTTCGCCGAGACGTCGTCAGGGCGCGGGGCGGTGGTCAGCCAGACGCGCCTCAGCTCGGGGTACATCTCGGCCAGCTGCGCGTCGATCGCGGCGCAGGCGCCGGACGGTCGTCCGTAGCCCTCGGTGGCGAAAACCACCAGCTTGTCCTTTGGCGACAGTCGACGCTGGAGGGCGTAGTACGGGGCGGCGGCGCCGCCCGCGCCGAACAGGCCCCTCACGCGCGCCATCGCGGACTTGAACGTGGCCAGCCGCCCGCGCCGGAACGACCGTCCGAAGGGGTGCCCCCAGCGCAGCCGGTTGTAGCCGCGGCGCAGCACGCGCGTAGCCAGATAACCCAGGTACCAACGATGCTGGAGCAGGAAGTGCTTGGTGCCCTCGGCGCCGCTCGGCCGGACGTAGCTCGGCCCCGGCAGGCACGTGGAGAACAGGTTCGCCACCCGATAGAAGAAGCTGCGCCGCGACACCGGCATGACGCGGTCGTCGTTGCCGAGCACCTGCATGCAGTGCCACAGCATCCGGTGGAACACGGCGTGCCGGATCGGGTCGTCCACCGGCGCCTCGATGGTGTCCCACACCCGCTCCCACTGCATGAGCACCTCGAAGTGGCGGTCGCTGGAGGTGCGGGTGACCGAGCCCGAGCGGCGCTGCCGGTAGTGGTAGCCGGGCCGGTTGAGCAGCGTGATGTGCTTGGCGGCCAACAGCAGCGGGTAGGTCCACGGGACGTCCTGGTACCAGCCGGCGTGGAAGCGCAGCCCCAGGTCGACGAGGAAATCGCGGCGCACCACGCGGTTCCAGGTGGTGTGGGTGTAGCGCGCGATGGCGGGCCACTCGGACAGGTTGAACGCCTCGGGGGGTTCGTTGTCGCGCAGCAGCCCGGGCAGGTCGCTGCCGAGCAGGTCGCCGGTCTCGGTGAGCCGCTGGTAGTCGAAGACCAGGACGTCGGGTCGCGCGTCGGCCTCGTAGGTCTCGAGTTTCGCGACGATGCCGTCGATCGCGTCGGGGGCGACGCGGTCGTCGCTGTCGACGAACCAGACGTAATCGCCGGTGGCCGAGTCGAGACCGAGATTGCGGGCGCCGCCGCTGCCGATATTGTGGGGCGTCCGCAGCGCGCGCACCCGGGAATCGGTCGCGGCGTATTCGGCGAGTATCTGTCCGGACTGGTCGGGCGAGCAGTCGTTGACGCCGATGACTTCGAGGTGTGGATACGACGAGGCGAGGATTGAATCGAGACACTCTCGAATGAATCCTTGGACGTTGAAAACGGGCATGATAATGCTGATCTTCAGCATGGAACGAGCATAACGATGCCGCGATGAACAGGGAAGATGTTGATTTTCGGCGTGGCCCGAATGAACAGCGGGTAAATGCGCAGGTAGCGGCGTCGCGGGGGTTGCCGTATGCGCGCATCTGGCCCGAAAATCTCGCGTTTTCGCTGGTCAGCACGAGTTGTCCAACAGGTGAATTCTCCGTTATCAATCGGCTGAGATCCCGCCGATTTCCGGGCCCCAACGACAATTCGCTACATGTTGTAGTGTGAAAGGGATGCCGTGGTCGCGGAGTTGTTTCGCGCCCTCGAATTCCGTTGATGAATATCGCGTGAATGCAGTTTGTACATTCGTGGAATTGCTCGGGAACAATGCAATTCTCACGGCGGCGAGGCCGTCGATTGATCGCGGGGATTGTTAATATCCCGAATGCGGAAGTGGTGTCCGCCTTTCATCCGCCATTGCGGCCCCATCTCAAAAAGGACCATCGCGTGAAGAATGAACCCGTGCCCGCCGATCTCGTCGTCGTGGGCCAGGGCTACGTGGGACTTCCCCTGGCTCAGATGGCCACCGCCGCCGGTCTGCGCGTCGTGGGTCTCGACCTGACGCCCGCGCTGGTGGAGCGCCTCAATTCGGGGCTGTCCCATGTGGACGACATCAGCGACGCCCAGGTCGCCGAGATGATCGCCTCGGGCTACCGCGCCACCTGCGACGAGGACGCGTACGGCCAGGCCAAGACCATCGTCATCTGCGTGCCGACCCCGCTGTCGCCCGAGGGCGGCCCCGACCTCGGCGCCGTCACCGCGTCGGTGCGCGCCATCGCGCGGCGCCTGACGCCGGGAACCCTCGTGATCCTGGAATCCACCACCTACCCGGGCACCACCGAGGAGGTCGTCAAGCCGATCCTGGAGGAGGCCAGCGGCCTGACCGCGGGGGTCGACTTCCACCTGGCCTTCTCGCCCGAGCGCGTCGACCCCGGCAACCCGCGCTTCGGCATCGCCAACACCCCCAAGGTGGTCGGCGGGCTCACCGACGAGTGCGGACGGACCGCCGCGGAGTTCTACGGGCGCTTCATCGACACGGTGGTGCGCGCCCGCGGCACCCGCGAGGCCGAGATGGCCAAGCTGTTGGAGAACACCTACCGCCACGTCAACATCGCGCTGGTCAACGAGATGGCCATCTTCTGCCAGGACCTCGGCGTCGACCTGTGGGACGCCATCGCCTGCGCGGCCACCAAGCCCTTCGGCTTCCAGGCGTTCAGCCCCGGCCCCGGCGTGGGCGGGCACTGCATCCCCATCGACCCGAACTACCTGTCGTACAAGGTGAAGACGCTGGGCTTCCCGTTCCGCTTCGTCGAGCTGGCCCAGGAGATCAACGCGCGGATGCCCGACTACGTGCTGCGGCGCGCCTCCGACCTGCTCAACGACGACGCGGGCCTGGCGCTGCGCCGCTCCAATGTCCTGCTGCTCGGCGTCACCTACAAGGCCGACATCGCCGACCAGCGCGAGTCGCCCGCGCAGCCCGTGGCCGAGAAGCTCCTCCACAAGGGAGCGAACCTCAGCTATCACGACCCGCACGTCGAGGACTGGACCGTGGCGGGTCGGCGGGTCGACCGCGTCACCGACCTGCCCGCCGCGCTGGCCGCCGCGGATCTGACGATCCTGCTGACCAACCACGCCGACTACACCCCCGAGCTGCTCGGCGAGCACGCCCGCCTGCTGCTGGACACCCGCGGCACCCTCCGAAAGTCCACAGGAGACGAAGAGGGCCGCGTCACCAACCAGCGGCTGCGCAAGGGTCTCACCGTCTTGTAGGCGCCACCGACCGACGGCCCGCGCCACGCGCCAGTCCGCCCACCCGCCACGTCCACAAGGGAACGAATGTCCGTCTCGCTGGCCTCCAAGCCCGCCACCGACCGCGCCGCCGAACCCGCGGGCATCACGTTTCGCCCCGACATCGAGGGGCTGCGCGCCGTCGCGGTGGGCGCCGTCGTCCTGGGGCACGCGGGCGCGCCGTTCTTCCACGGCGGGTACGTCGGCGTCGACGTCTTCTTCGTCATCTCGGGGTTCCTCATCACCTCGCTGCTGCTGCGGGAACGCCTCGGCACGGGACGCATCTCCATCAAGGGCTTCTACGCGCGACGGGTCACCCGCCTGCTGCCCGCCTCGGCGCTGGTGGTCGCCGCGACCCTGGTGGCGTCCTGGCTGTGGCTGCCCGCCACCCGCTTCGCCTCGATCGTGGGCGACGCCCTGGCCAGCGCGTTCTACCTCGTCAACGACCGCCTCGCCGTCTCCGGCACCGACTACCTCAACGCCGACGCCGCTCCCTCGCCGCTGCAACACTTCTGGTCGCTGGCGGTGGAGGAGCAGTTCTACTTCGTGTGGCCCGTGCTGCTGATCGTGTTGACCGTGGCGTGGAGGCACCGCACGTCGATCCGCCGCAAGCCGATCGCGGCGGTGCTGGCCGTCCTCGTCGTCGTCTCGCTGGCGATCAGCGTCGTCCAGACCTCCGCCTCGGCGCCGTGGGCGTACTTCGGCACCCAGACCCGGGTCTGGGAGCTGGCGCTGGGCGCCCTGGTCGCGGTCGCCGCGAACCGGCTGTCGGCGATCCGTTCGGGCCCGGCCGCCGCGCTGACCTGGTGCGGCCTGGCGGCGGTCGCGGTGTCCGTGCTGTGGTTCGACGACGCCACCGCGTACCCCGGGTACGCCGCGGCGCTGCCCGTGGTCGGGGCGGCCGCGGTGATCGCGGGCGGCTGCGCGCGCCCCCGCGGCGGCGCGGGTCTGCTGCTGGACACGGGCCCGTTCCAGTTCCTCGGCAAGATCTCCTACGGCTACTACCTGTGGCACTGGCCCGTCCTCATGATCGGGCCCGCCGCCCTCGGCGTCGCGGCCTCGCTGAAGGTGAACCTGGCGCTGGTCGCGGGCGCCCTGGTGCTGGCGCTGCTCAGCTACCACCTCATCGAGAATCCCGTGCGGCGCCGCAAGATCCTGAAGCAGAAGCCGTGGCGCGGCATCGGACTGGGCGCGGCGCTGTCGGCGGGCACCGCCGCCATCGCCGTGGCG
>NZ_DASQPW010000174.1:0-3095 GCF_035643755.1 Stackebrandtia sp.
GGCCCGGTGGGACGGGCGGATGAGTTTTTCGCGCAGTCTTGCGTTGCGTCGGCGGCCTTTGGAGAACCGCACACCCAGGTCCCAGGCCTCAATAATCGATTGCTGTGACATCACCAAACACAACGCCTCAAAGAACGGAAAATGAAGATTGGGTACGACTGTACTGAAGTCGAGCGCCGACGCTGTAGCCTACCGGGGCGGGCAGCCACCCCGGCGCCGGCATCACCCGACTTCGGTTGCCGGCGTGGGGCGATCCAGGGGTGGCGGGCCTAGCCATCAGAACGCCACTGTGGAGTGTCGAGCTCCACTGGCGTCGCGTGTCGAGCGACAAGATTACGGATTTCTTCAATGACTGCAGTGATGAGCGTGAAAGCGGGGCCGCGGCGCGCCGTTCCCAAGTCCATCGGCGTTTCGGCGCTGTGGCGCCACCGCCAGACCCTTCGGGTTCTCGTCCAGCGTGACCTGGCCGTCAAGTACCAGAAGACCGTGATGGGCTACTTGTGGTCGCTCATCGAGCCGCTGGGCATGGCCGGCATCTACTGGTTCATCTTCGGCGTCTTGTACGGCCGCAGCAACATCGACGGCGTCTCCTTTGCGCTGTACGTGGTGTCGGGCATGTTCGCCTGGATGTGGGCGAGCCAGGCGATGAACGAGTCGACCTCGAGCCTGGTGTCGCAGACGAGCCTGATCACCACGATGCGGGTGCCGCGCGAGGTGTTCCCGGTGGCGCGGGTGTTCGCCCGGTTCGCGGAGTTCGCCGCGGGCATCCCGATTATCCTGATGTTCGCGATCGTCTTCCACAGCACCACCACCTGGGGCTGGAACCTGTTGCTGCTGCCGGTGGCGATCATCATCCAGGCGACCCTGCTGACGGGGATCTCGTTCGTGCTGGCGTCGCTCAACGTGCTGTACCGGGACGTCCAGCGCCTGATGCGGTTGGTGATGCGCGTGCTGTTCTACGCCGCTCCCACCGTGTACCCCTTCGCCCGGGTGGCCAACTCCCACATGCCGCACTGGGCGAAGCTGCTGTACGAGTCGAACCCGTTCGTCGGCATCATCCGCATGCAGCACGGCGCGTGGATCCCCGGCGAGATCCCCGGCTGGCGGCCCATCTCCTACTGCGCGGGCGTCGCCGTCATCGTGCTCTTCTTCGGACGGTGGCTGTTCGTCCGTCTGGAGCCCGCGGTGCTCAAGGAGCTGTGACGAACCGGCCCGACGACGAACACTCGCCGAATCATTGGTGAACTCCCGTAAGGGAAGTGGCCGCAAGCCCCGGCATCCGCTATAACTGGTCGCCGGACGAATCCGACCTTCGCGACAGCAGGTGAACATGCGCAGTACCAACCTTCCCAATGAGGGTGAATCGATCATCACCTCCGGTGCCACCCGGCCCCGCCTGACGTTCCTGGGCGTCGGCCCGCTGGGCGGCACCTACGCCGCCTGCTACGCGGAGCTGGGTTACGAGGTGCTCGGCTACGACGTCGACGCCGGGCGGGTCGAGAAGTTCTCGGCGGGCGAGCTGCCCTTCCACGAGCGGGGCCTGGGCGACCTGGTCACCAAGAACCTCGCCAATGGACGGTTGCGCTTCACCACGGACATCGAGGAGGTCGCCGAGTTCGGCGACATCCACTTCCTGTGTGTGGGAACGCCCTCGCGGCCCGACTCCGACTCCGCGGACTTGTCCTACATGGAGTCCTGCGTGGCCTCGCTGGCGCCGCTGTTGAAGCGCCGCTGCCTGGTGGTCGGCAAGTCGACCGTTCCCGTGGGCACCGCGGCGTGGGTGCAGCAGCTGATCGGGCGTCACGGCGACCCCGACGTGCACGTCGAGGTGGCGTGGAGCCCCGAGTTCCTGCAGGAGGCCAACGCCGTGGACGACGTGCTGCGCCCCAACCGCGTGGTGTTGGCGGCGCAGAGCCAGTGGGCGCAGGACCTGCTCGAGGCCGCCCACAAGGGAGTGTTCGAGCTGGCGGCGGTGGAGGACCGCGAGGTGCCGCTGGTGGTCACCGACTTCGCCACGGCGGAGCTGGTGAAGGTCGCGGCGAACGCGTTCCTGTCGACGAAGATCTCGTTCATCAACGCGATGGCCGACCTGTGCGACGTGGCGGGCGGGGACGTCACCGACCTGGCCCGGGCGATCGGCTACGACGCGCGGATCGGCAACAAGTTCCTGCGCGCGGGCATCGGCTTCGGCGGCGGTTGCCTGCCCAAGGACCTGCGGGCGCTGGCGGCGCGCGGCAAGGAGCTCGGCGTCGCCGAGTCGATGCGCTTCCTCGGCGAGATCGAGGACATCAACCTGTCGCGCCGCGCCAAGGTGGTGCGGTTGGCCGCCGAGATGACCGGCCGCGACAACGGGCCCGCGGGCCCCGAGCTGTCGGGCACCAGGATCACCGTGTTGGGCGCCACCTTCAAGCCCGACACCGACGACGTCCGCGACGCCCCGGCCCTGGACGTGGCGGGCCGCCTGGCGGCCCACGGCGCCGCGGTCACCGTCTACGACCCGATGGGCATGGACAACGCCCGCGTCTACCGCCCCGAACTCACCTACGCCAACGGTCTCGCCGACGCCGTCGACGGCGCCGAGCTGATCTGCGTGCTGGTGGAGTGGGAGGAATTCCGCCACCTCGACCCCGAGGCCCTGGCCGATCTGGTGGCCGAGCCGCGGGTGTTGGACGGCATGAACTGCCTCGACCCTCAACTGTGGAGCAACGCCGGCTGGATGTACCGCGGAATGGGCCGTTCCTCCCGTTAGGGCTTGTTGGGGGATCCACTTCCGTGGCGAGCGGCTTCCCGATGGATACATGGCAAGGCACAGGTGCGCCCGCATACAACACCGGTATGTCGGCGCACCGACAACGCGGCCAGGCGTTGTCGGTGCGCCGCGCAGCAGGAGACGGGATCCCCCCGACGAGCCCTCAGGGCCAGGAAACGGGATCCCCCCAACACTCCCTAGGGGCTCAGGCGGGGACCTTTTCGTCTTCTGAGGTTTGGTAGGCGGTGAGGGCTTGTTCGACGGTGCCGTCGACGCGGAGTTCGCCGCGGTTGAGGAACATGCCTCGGGTGCAGAATTCGGTGAGGTCTTTTTCGCTGTGGGACAC
>NZ_DASQPW010000175.1:0-3341 GCF_035643755.1 Stackebrandtia sp.
TAGCCCTCGTCCAGGCTCAACGCGCCAGACGGGCACAGGCTCACCGCTTCGCGCGCGGAGCCCTCCTGGTCGGAGGCGGGCTCGACGTGCTTCACCAGCACCCGGCCCTCCTCGTCGTCCTGGTCGAACAAATCCGGCGCCGTCAGCACGCACATGCCCGCGCCGATACAGACCTCGCGGTCCGCCTTGATCTTCATGCCAGTTCCCTTCTTCACCATGTCACCGGCAGCTCATGGACACCATAGATCGCCATGTCCGTCCGCATCGGAACCTCGGAGGCGGGCACGGCCAGCCGCAGCGTCGGGAACCGCCGGATCAATTCGTTGAAACCTATACGCATTTCGATGCGGGCGAGCTGTTGCCCGAGACACTGGTGAACCCCGTGACCAAAGGCGAAGTGGCCGTTGGCGTGCCGGGTGACGTCGAGGGCGTCCGGGTCGTCGAAGCGTTCGGGGTCGCGGTTGGCGCTCGGCACCGACACCGTGATCTGCTCGCCCCGCTTGATCAGCGTGCCGTCGAGGTCGATGTCCTCCGCCGCCCGCCGAACGGGTCCGATGTGGATGATCGACAGCCAGCGCAGCAGCTCCTCCACCGCGCCCGGCATCAGCTGAGGATCGGCGCGCAGCGTGTCCAGCTGAGCGGGATTCTCCAGCAGCGCGAAGGTTCCCAGGGCCAGCATGTTGGCGGTGGTCTCGTGCCCGGCGATCAGCAGCAGGAACCCGATGCCCTCCAGCTCCTCCATGGTGAGCTCGCCGCCGGAGGCCAGGTCGCTGAGCAGGTCGTCGCCCGGGTGGGCGCGCTTGTCCTCGGCCAACCCGCGGATGTACTCCTTGATGTTGTCGACGGACCTGGTGCGCTCGTCAAACGGGATCTTGAGGCTCAGCAGCCGCGCGGAGTCCCTTTGGAACTGTCCCCTGTCGGCGAACGGCACGCCGAGCATCTCGCAGATCACCATGGACGGAACCGGCAGGGCGAAATCCTGGACCAGGTCGACGGGCTTTTCGGCCCGCTCCATGGCATCCAGGTGTTCGGTGACGATGTCCAGCACCCGCGGTTCCAGCTGCTTCATGCGCCGGACGGTGAACACGCCGGTGAGCATGGTGCGCAGGCGCGAGTGGTCGGGCGGGTCCATCCTGATGAACATGCCCGGCTGCTTCGGTACGTCGCGTACCTTGTCCAGGCCCGGCAGGTTGATCGATGAATAGATACGCTCGAATTCGGAGCTGAATCGCACGTCCGCCAGCACCCGCTTGGCCAGCTGGTGGCTGGTGATCACCCAGCCGAGGTGCTCGTCGGGGTAGTAGTACATGCGACTCAACGGACGGTGGTCGCGCAGGTCCTTCAACTGCGCCGGTGGGTCGAACGGCCCCGTGCGTTCCAGCGGCAGTCCATGAGGGATGGACGTGGTCGAAGACATGATGCCTCCATGAGAGTGGCGCGGCGGGTGTCCCCGTCGCTATTGCGAGGATTCGCGTTCCTGGATTCGCTTGAGCCGGAAGTTATCCCAGCGATCAAGCAGGTCCGGCCCAATCTCGGATTCAACGAACGCGAGGAAATCGAGGTACTCCTCCATGCGCCTGCGGCGATCCCTGTCGTCGCCCAGCAACGCCAGTCCATCCTCGGCGAGCCTGCGTGCCAGTTGGATGTGTTCCCAACGGGACCGCACGATCTCGACCCAGCTGCCGCCCCCGGCCATCTGGTAGTAGTGCTGCCGGGAGCCGGCCACCGGGACGCGCTCCACGGTGCAGGCGTTCATCAGCCGGCGGACGGTCGTGGAGACCGACGCCTTGCTGACCCGCAACGCGGACGCGATCTGAGTGATCGACTGGTGTGGAGGTTCGCAGATGAGTAGGAGTCCGATGATCATGCCCTCGATGCGCTGGCCACCGGACATCTCGGTGTGCACCCCGAAGCGCCCGACGAGCGCGCGTTCGGCCATGCTCAGCTCCACCCGGCTCACCTTCTTTCAGCGCGTTCAGTAAGTACTGAACGCAGCGTACGCCGTGATCTTGTGATGTGGCAACGATTCTGAGTAACTGAATTTTCGGGGATCTCAGCGTCCGTCGCGCGGGCCGAATACGGCCAGGGCGTCGACGTCGGTGTTGCGGGCCCGGACGTACTCGTCCGCCCAGCCAGCGGCGTCGGGATAGGACGATTCGGAGGCGATCCGCGCGCAGGCGGCGTCGAGGTCGAAGACGGTGTGGCGCAAGGAGACCCCGGGCCCGAGAAGCGCCCAGTGCGCGGCCGCCCGCCCGTACGGCATCCCGACACTGCCGGGGTTGACGATCTGGACGCCGTCGGCCAGCCGCGCGAAGGGCATGTGGGTGTGTCCGCACACGACGGTCCCGATCGAATCATCCATTTCGGACAGAACCTCCCGCCAGCGCGACGGCCGCGAGTCCACGAGCACGACCTCGGTGTCGTCGCGCGGAGTGGCGTGGCAGAACAACACCTCGCCGAGCCCGTCCACCTCCAGGCGCGCCGTCGTCGGCATCGCGGCGATCCGCTCCAGGTGGTCGTCGCGCAGCTGGCCCGCCGCCCACATCGCCTCGGGCCACGGCACCTCGGCGCCCTCGCGTCGGATCTCCCACAGCTCGCGGTCGGCGTTGCCGCGCACCCACACCGCCCGGTCCCCCAGGGCGACCAGCGTGTCGAGCACCTCCACGGGCTGCGGCCCGGCGGCGATGTCGCCGGTGAGCACGATCGCGTCGGCCGCGCGCACCTCGGGCTCGGCCAGCACCGCCTCCAGGGCGGGCATAGACCCGTGAATGTCCGACAGCACCGCGACGCTCCTCACCATGCCGCCAGGCTAAATCCCGCTCCGGCGGCGCGCCAGCGATTCCGCCGTGGGCAGAGCCGTCAGACGCGCTGGAGCCGCTCGGGGTTGACGTCGTCGATCGAGGCGCAGCCGCTCAGTCCCATGGTGAGGTCGAACTCGGCGGCGAAGTGGCTCAGCACCTGCCGCACGCCAAGGCTTCCCGCCACGGCGAGACCGTACACATAGGGCCGACCCAGGCACACCGCCGCGGCGCCCAGCGCGATCGCCTTGAACGCGTCGGCCGCGACGCGCACCCCGCTGTCGAACAGCACCGGGACGGCACCCGCCACCGCGGCCACCACGCCGGGCAGGGCGTCCAGCGCCGCGATGGCGCCGTCCACCTGGCGTCCGCCGTGATTGGACACCACGATGCCGTCCACGCCGCGATCCATCGCCCGCACCGCGTCGTCGGGATGCAGCAGGCCCTTCAGCAGGATCGGCAGGCTGGTGCGCTGCCGCAGATGATCCAGGTCGTCCCAGGTCAGGTCGGATCGGGAGAAGACGTCCAGAAAGGTGTCGACGG
>NZ_DASQPW010000176.1:0-18149 GCF_035643755.1 Stackebrandtia sp.
GGCCGTGGAGCTGTCGCCCCGGGTGCGCCGCCCCGGCGGCGTCATCGACGACAACGTGTGGATGCGGCGGGTCGCGGCGATCCGCGACGCCTTCGCCCGGCTCGGCGGCCCCGGCCGCGAGGCCCGGGTGATGCTCGGCGAACTCGGCGGCCCGGTGATGGCGACCCTGGTCGGCGCCATCGTGGGCGCGGCCGTGCGCCGCACCCCGATGCTCATCGACGGACCGGTCGCCGCCGCCGCGGCGCTGGTGTCGCGGGACTTCTCGCTGGGCGCTCCGAAGTGGTGCTACGCCCCCGACCGCCTGCCCCACCCCGTGGTCAGCGAGGCCGCCGACCAGATCGGGCTGGCCGAGCCGCTGGGCTTCGGCGTCGACCTCGGCGAGGGCTGCGCGGCGCTGCACGCGCTGCCCCTGCTGCAGGAGACGCTGACCACCGTCAGCGAGCTGTCCTATCTGCCACCCCAGCCCGAGGACGACGACGACGATGACGACGCCGACGCCGACGAGACGGCCGACGACGGCGACGCCACCTGAGGGCCGATTACTTCACGGACGGGTCGACGAACGGCGGCTTCACCACGCGCACGTCGAGGCCGCGGCCGCGCACGTCCACGGTCAGCTCGGCGCCTTCGTCCACTTCGGAGGAAGTGTCGATCAGGGCCAGCGCGATGCCGATCTTCCTGGTGGGCGAGAAGGTACCGCTGGTGGTGACGCCGACGACGCTGTCGCCCGACAGCACGTTCATGTGCGCGCGGGGAATGCCGCGCCCGGTGGCCTCCAGGCCCCACAGCCGACGCGCGGGTCCCGCGGCCTTCTCGGCGGCCAGCGCGTCCTTGCCCCAGAACGCGTCCTTCTTCCAGCCGACCGCCCAGCCGTTGCGGGCCTGCACCGGGGTGATGTCGGCGGACAGTTCGTTGCCGTGCAAGGGATAGCCCATCTCGGTGCGCAGCGTGTCGCGGGCGCCGAGGCCGGCGGGGCGGATGCCGAAGGGCCCGCCCGCGGCGATGATCGCGTCCCACACCGCCACCGCGGAGGCGTTGGGCACCACCAGTTCGTAGCCGTGCTCGCCGGTGTATCCGGTGCGGCACACGACGATCGTGGTGTCGTCCAGCACGCCCTCGTCGAAGGACATGTAGGAGTGGTACGACGGCAGGTCGAGGGCGTCGAGCACCTCGGCGGACCTCGGGCCCTGCACCGCCAGCACCGCGTAGTCGGTGTGGGCGTTGGTGACCGTGACGCCCTCGGGCGCGGCCTCGGCGAGACGGCGGGCGATCTCGGCGTTGTTGGCGGCGTTGGGCACCAGGAAGACCCGGTCGTCGGCGTAGAGGTAGGCGATCATGTCGTCGACGACGCCGCCGTTGTCGTCGCAGCACATCGTGTACTGGGCCTTGCCGGGTTCGATGCGGCCCAGATCGTTGGTGAGGCACCGGTTGACGAACGCGGCCGCGCCGTCGCCGGTGATGTCGATCTTGCCGAGGTGTGACACGTCGAACAGTCCCACGGCGGTGCGCACCGCCGTGTGTTCGGCGACCACGCCGCCGCCGGCGTACTCCAGGGGCATCAGCCAACCGCCGAACTCGGCGAACTTGGCACCGGCGACCTCGTGGCGTTCGTGCAGCGGCGAGCGGAGTGATTCAGACGTCTGAGTCATGACGCGAAACCTACCGTCTCCGCAGCGGGCGCGTACGATCGGCTGATCCGTTCGCAAGGACCGTCACCCCTGTCGCGTCTTACACCAAGGAGTCGCAGTGCCGCACCTGACAACGTCCGCCGCCGATCCGGCCACCGTGGACACCGAGGTCCTCGTCGTCGGTCTCTTCACCGGTGACGACGGCCCCGTCCTGGCGCCCGGCGCCGCGTCGGTGGCCGCCGCCTGGGAGGGCCTGACCGACGATCTGGATCTGCTGGGCGCCACGGGTGCCGCCGCGACCGTCACCAAGCTGCCGGCCGCCGGACGCCTCGGCGCCAAGCTCCTCGTCGCGGTGGGTCTGGGCAAGGAGGGCGACGTCACCGACGAGACGCTGCGCCGCGCCGCCGGGGCGGCCGCGCGCGCCGCCGCCGGGCGCGCCTCGGTCACCATCGCCATCGACGGCGACGCCGAGCAGCTCGGGCTCGGGGCGCTTTTGGGTTCCTACCAGTTCGAGGGCTTCAAGTCCGACGACCCGGACCGCAAGTGGCCGGTCGACACCGTCACGGTGCTCGGCTCCGGCGACACCGAGCGGGCGCAGGCGCTGGCCAACGCCGTCTACCAGGCGCGCGACTGGGTGAACACGCCGTCCAACCTGCTGCGCCCGTCGATCCTGGCCGACCAGGCCGCGGCCGCGGCCAACACCGCGGGCCTCGGCGTGGAGGTGCTGGACGAGAACGCGCTGCGGGCCGGCGGCTACGGCGGCATCCTCGCGGTGGGCCAGGGCTCGGAGGCCCCGCCCCGCCTGGTGCGGCTCACCTACCGCGCCCCGAACGCCACCAAGCACGTGGCGCTGGTCGGCAAGGGCATCACCTTCGACACCGGCGGCATCTCGATCAAGCCCGCCGCGGGCATGTGGGACATGATCACCGACATGGGCGGCGCCGCCGCGGTGGCCGGGACCATGCTGGCGGTCGCGGCACTGAAGCCCGGCGTCAACGTCACCGGCTACCTGGCGCTGGCGGAGAACATGCCCTCGGGGTCGGCCTACCGTCCCGGCGACGTCATCACCACCTACGGCGGCAAGACCGTCGAGGTGCTCAACACCGACGCCGAGGGCCGCATGGTGATGTGCGACGCGCTGGTGCGCGCCGCCGAGGACAACCCGGACGTCATCTACGACGCCGCCACCCTGACCGGCGGCCAGGTGATCGCGCTGGGCAAGCGCACCGCGGGCGTCATGGGCACCGACGCCGAGTGCGCGCGGGTCAAGGCGGTCGGCGAGCGGCTCGGCGAGCCGGCCTGGCCGATGCCGTTCCCCGAGGAGATCAAGAAGCTGATGGAGTCGTCGGTCGCCGACGTCAAGCAGTGCGGCACCGGCCTGGAGCGCTCGGGCCACATGCTGCAGGCGGGGGTCTTCCTGTCGCACTTCGTCGCCGAGGACATGCCGTGGGCGCACATCGACGTGGCCGGTCCGGCCAGCCACGGCGGCGAGCCGTACGGCTACACCGTCGCCGGCGCCACCGGCCGTCCGGTGCGCACCCTGGTGGCCCTCATCGAGGAGCACGCGGCGAGCTAACACCACAATGGATGAATCCGGGATCGTGCTGTACGCCGCCGACGGGGTGCGGCTGGACGCCGTGCACCTGCGCGGCGACGGCGACCTGGCGATCGTCATGGCTCATGGGTTTTCGGGTACGTGGCGCCATCCGCGTACCCGAAACATCGCCGCGACCCTGCGCCGCTTCGGCGGGGTGATCGGCTTCGACTTTCGCGGCCACGGCGGCTCCACCGGCGTGTCCACCGTGGGCGATCAGGAGATCCTCGACGTCGACGCCGCGGTGACCCACGCCCGCGACCAGGGATACTCCACGGTGGCCGTCGTGGGCTTCTCGATGGGCGCCTCGGTCGCGGTGCGGCACGCGGCCCTGCTCGGCGGCGTCGACGCGGTGGCCTCGGTGAGCGGCCCCGCGCACTGGTACTACCGGGGCACCACGATGATGCGCTGGGTGCACCGCGCCGTGGAGTGGCGGACCGGGCGGGCCTTCAGCCGCGCCGCGCTGCGCACCCGGATCGGCATCGGCTGGGAGCAGATCCCGCTCACCCCCGAACAGGTGGCGGGCAAGATATCCCCGACGCCGCTTCTGGTGGTGCACGGCGATCGCGACCGCTTCTTCCCGCTACGGCACGCCCACGCCATCTACGACGCCGCCGGGCAACCCCGGCAGCTGTGGATCGAGCCGGGCATGGGCCACGCCGAGTCCGGCACCACCCCGCCGCTGGCCCGCCGCCTGGGAGCCTGGCTGGCGGAGGCCGCGCGCCGCTGAGCTATCGAACACGACGCCCGTAAGTTCGTTCATCTCCGCTTCATCGGCTGTCCGAGGGCAGTCATACACTCCTGCCGTGCCGAGTCAATCAACAGGACGCTACGTGCAGCCGTCCTTTGAGGACCTTGGAACACCACTGTCCGAAGTGATGTTCATGGTGGTGGACCTGGAGACCACCGGCATCGCCTCGGATGCCTGCGGCATCACCGAAATCGGCGCCGTCAAGGTGCGTGGCGGCGAGGTGAGCGGCGAATACTCCACCCTGGTCAATCCCGGCGAGCCGATCGACGCGCGGATCAGCGCGCTGACCGGCATCACCGATCGGATGGTGGCCGACGCACCGTCCATCGAGGCGGTGCTGCCGTCCTTTGTGGAGTTCGCCGCCGGAACGGTGTGGGTGGCGCACAACGCCCCCTTCGACGTGGGCTTCCTGCGCGCCGCCTTCAATCGGGCGCGGCTGCCGTGGCCCCGCCCCCAGGTGGTCGACACCGTGGTGCTGGCCCGGCGGCTGGTGGACCGCAGCGAGGTGCCCAACAAGCGACTGTCCACCCTGGCGCGTTACTTCGGCGCCCGGGTCTCCCCCACGCACCGGGCGCTGGACGACGCCCGCGCCACCGTGGACGTGCTGCACGCCCTGCTGGAGCGGCTCGGCGGCCACTTCGTCCTCACCGACGATGATCTGGCCGACTTCCAGCGCGCCATCCCCGCCGCCGAACGGCGGCGCAAGCGGCACCTGGCGCAGGATCTGCCCCACTCCCCCGGCGTGTACGTGTTTCGCGACGCCGACGACCGTCCGCTGTACATCGGCACCTCGGTGGACATCGCCACCCGGGTGCGCAGCTACTTCTCCGGCGGCGAGACCCGGGGCCGGATGCGCGACATGTTGCGGCTGGCCGAGCGCGTCGAGGCCATCGAGTGCGCCCACCGCCTGGAGGCCGGGGTGCGGGAGCTGCGGATGATCGGCGGCGCCAAGCCCCCGTTCAACCGCAAGTCGAAGTACCCCGAGCGGCTGACCTGGCTGCGGCTCACCTCCGAGGCGTACCCCCGGCTTTCGTTGGCGCGCAAGCCCCCCGACGCCGGCACCCCCTGGCTGGGCCCGTTCACGTCGCGGCGCACCGCGCAGCAGGCCATGGAGGCGGTGCACGACGCGCTTCCGTTGCGGCAGTGCCGCACCAAGCTGTCGCCGCGCAAGCCGTCGTCGGCGTGCGCGCTGGCCGAGATGGGCTGCTCCGCCCCGTGCCAGCTGAAGATCAGTGTGGACGATTACGCACCGGCCGCCACCGCCTTCGCCGCGGCGGCCGCGGGCGACCCGACGGTGGTGGTGGAGCCGCTGCTGCGCCGCATCGACCGGCTGGCCCAGGCGCAGCGCTTCGAGGAGGCGGCGCAGGTGCGCGGCCGTCTGGCGGCGTTCCTGCGCGGTGCGGTGCGCACCCAGCGGGCCCAGGCGCTGATCCGGATTCCCGAGCTGGTGGCCGCCCACCCGGCCAAGGGCGGCGGCTGGGAGTTCGCGGTGGTGCGGCACGGCGTGCTGGCGGGCGCGGGGGTGAGCCCGCCCCGCACCGACCCGATGCCCACTGTGGAATCGCTGTTGGGGGACGCCGCGAGTGTCCCTCCTCACGACACGATCCTGGCCGCCGGGCGACTCGCCGAGACCGAACTGATATCCGACTGGTTGGAGTCGCCCCGGATTCGGTTGGTGCGCAGTGCATCCGGTTGGTGGCTTCCCACGCACGGAGCGGCACGCTATGGTGAACTCCTCGCACGGTTGTCGACGGCGGATGATGCACGGCGAGTAGAGTTTCCGATACCTTAATTAACAATTCAGTCGGATTGGTGACAGTCCACTGGTGTCCGCATCGGATTCCCGCGAAAGTAGGGGATGTATTGGTGAGTGTCCCCTTCCCACGGCGCCTGGCCGCCAATAGGATCGGGATACTCGTGTGTTAGTCGGAGGTGGTGACCATGCTGCGGGGACTGTTGAACCGCTCCTCCCCCGACGATGACCCATGGGGCGTGCGCGCCAGCGTCGTCAAGTTGGAACAAAGCCACCGGGCCAACAACACCACCCCGGCGATCCCCTTGCTGCGCAAGGCGTTCCGCATCGCCGAGGAAATGCACCGGGGCCAGAACCGCAAGAGCGGCGAGCCCTACATCACCCACCCGATCGCGGTGGCCCAGATCTCCGCCGACCTCGGACTGGACACCACCACCATCGCCGCGGCCCTGCTGCACGACACCGTCGAGGACACCAGCTACACCCTCCAGCGGCTGCGCGACGACTTCGGCAACGAGGTCGCCGTGCTGGTCGACGGCATGACCAAATTGGACAAGGTGTACTTCGGCGACGCCGCCGAGGCCGAGACCTTTCGCAAGCTGATCGTCACCGCCGGGCGCGACGTGAGGGTCATGGTGATCAAGCTCGCCGACCGGCTGCACAACATGCGCACCATCATCCACAAGTCGCACGCCTCCCAGATCCGGATCGCCGAGGCCACCCGGGACGTGCTCATCCCCCTGGCCGACCGCCTCGGGCTGTACGTCATCAAGCGCGAACTGGAGGACATCGTCCTGTCCACCGTCGACCCCGACGTCTACCGGGAGATCGACGACTATCTGGAGTGCAACACCGAGCGCGCCGACTGCGTCGCCCAGGCCTCGGCCGCCCTGCGCTACGCGCTGCGCACCTCCAAGATCGACGCCCAGATCCTCGACCGCCCCCGCCACCACTACTCGGTGTACCGGGAGATGGCGGTCAACCCCCGGCGCGGCCCCCAGGACCCGCCCCGCGTGGTGCTGCTGGTCGACGGCCCCATCACCGACTGCTACGCCACCCTCGGCGAGGTGCACCGGCTGTGGCGCCCGCTTGCCGGCCGCTTCAAGGACTTCATCGCCACCCCGAAGTTCAACCTGTACCAGTCGCTGCACACCTCGGTGATCGGCCCCGGCGACGAGCCCATGGACGTGCTGATCCGCACCTCCGCCATGCACCGCACCGCCGAGCTGGGCATCGTGGCCCACCTGGCCGGCGAGGACAACGACGGCTCCCCCACCGAACTGACCTGGCTGCATCGCCTGCTGGACTGGCAGTCCGACGCCATCGACTCCGGCAGGTTCCTGGAGTCGCTGCGCTGCGACCTGTCCGACGAGCAGGTCCTGGTGTTCACCACCTCCGGCGGCCAGCACATGCTCCCGGTCTCGGCCACCCCGGTCGACCTCGCCTACTGCATGGGCGCCTCCGACGGCGACCGGCTGATCGGCGCCTACGTCAACGGGCACCTGGCGCCGCTGTCCACCCAGCTGTCCGAGGGCGACCTCGTAGAGACCATCACCGCCGACGCCGCCAGCGGATACCCCGGCCCGTCCCGGGAATGGCTGCTGACCGCCCGCACCCCGCAGGCGCAGTTGCTGATCTCGCAATGGTTCGCCGGATACCGCGGCCCGCACACCACCGAGTCCGCCCGCCAGCTGGGCGGCCAGCGCACCCTCACCGACCGCATCGAGGCCGGGCGCCACGCCGTGGAGTCGGCGCTGCGGGTGCGCGACCGGGGCCTGGCGTCCACCGAGCCGCTGATCCGGCTCGGCCTCGACCTCGGCTACCCGGACCTGGACGCGCTGTACATGGCCGTCTACGACAAGAAGCTGGACGCCCTGGAGCTGGCGGACAAGCTGATCGCCTCGGTGGACCGCCAACCGCAGCCCGAGCTGGCCCCCTGACACGAAACTCGCCCCGCACCGGCTGAGACCGGTACGGGGCGAATCCTCGCTTTCCTTGGCGCCCTAGGACTTCCCGGCGCCGACTTCCTTCTTGGGCTCCTCGCCCTCGACCGCCGGCGGCTCGGCGTCGCGCGGCTGCTCGATCGGCTTGAAGAAGCCCTTGATGGCCGGCGCCAGCGCGCCCACCTTGTTCATCTTCTTGGGCACGACCCAGCCGTTGTACTCCAGCTCGACGTGACCGTGCTCGTCCGGGGCGCCCAGCGGCTGGTGCACCTCGTAGAAGCGGCCCTGGGCGTCGCGGCGCAGGATGCCGGTCTCGATGCCGTGCGACAGCACCTCGCGGTCGTGCTGCTGCAGACCCAGGCAGATCCGGTGCGCGATGTAGAACGAGATCACCGGGACCACCACGATGCCGATCCGGCCGGCCCAGGTCATCGCGTTCAGGCTGATGTTGAACTTGTCGGCGATGACGTCGTTGGTGCCCGAGATCGTGGTGATCAGGAAGATGCTGGTCACCATGGCGCCCACGCCGGTGCGCGTCGGGTTGTCGCGCGGCCGCTGCAACAGGTTGTGGTGCGCGGAGTCCTTGGTGAAGCGGCGCTCGATGAACGGGTAGAAGATCGGGACGGTGAAGGCCACGCCCATGCCGATGACCGCGGGCCAGAAGACCGCCGGGAGCGTGAAGCCCCACAGGTGGATCTCCCAGGACGGGAACAGCCGGACCAGGCCCTCCAGGAACAGCACGTAGTAGTCGGGCTGACTCGCCGACGACACCACCGACGCCTCGTACGGACCGAACAGCCAGATCGGGTTGATCTGGAACAGGCCGCCCATGAGCGCGATGACCGCGAACACGAGCATGAAGAAGCCGCCCTGTTTGGACACGTAGTTGGGGAACATCCGGAAACCGACCACGTTGTGCTCGGTGCGTCCGGGCCCGGGCCACTGCGAATGCTTCTGCGCGAAGACCAGTCCGACGTGGATACCGATGAGCGCCAACAGGATGCCCGGTATCAGCAACACGTGCATGATGTAGAAGCGGGTGACGATCACGTCGCCGGGATAGCCCGAGCCGCCGAACAACAGGTTGTTGGCCCAGGTGCCGATCACCGGAACGGACTCGGTGATGCCGCTCATGATCCGCAGACCGGTGCCCGACAGGCCGTCGTCCGGAATGGAGTAACCCATCAGGCCCTCGAAGAAGGCCAGGATGAACAGGATCGCGCCGATCACCCAGTTGGTCTCGCGCGGCTTGCGGAAGGCGCCGGTGAAGAACACCCGGCCCATGTGCACCAGGATGGCCGCCACGAACAGCAGCGCCGCCCAGTGGTGCATCTGGCGGATCACGAGGCCGCCGCGGACGTCGAAGGAGATGTGCAGCGTCGACTCGTACGCCTTGGACATCTCCAATCCCTTGAGCGGGATGTAGCTGCCGTGATAGTGAACCTCCACCATGGAGGGTTCGAAGAACAGGGCCAGGAAGGTGCCCGTCAACAGCAGCACGATGAACGAGAACAGCGCGATCTCGCCCAGCAGGAACGACCAGTGGTCCGGGAAGACCTTGGTCATCAGGGACCGGGCCGGCTTGGCCAGCTTGAACCGGTCGTCCAGTTCGCCGCCGATCTTTCCCGGCAGCTGCTTCATGTCGAACTTGCGGCGTTTCATGCTTCACGCTCCCAGAAGGCGGGTCCGACCGGAACCAGGTAGTCGGATGTCGCGTAGAAGAAGCCCTCGTCGTCCACGTCGATCGGCAGCTGCGGCAGCGCCCGGGTCGCCGGGCCGAAGACCGGCTTGGCGTTGTCGGTTACCTGGAACTGCGACTGGTGACAGGGGCACAGCAGTCGGTTGGTCTGCTGTTCGTACAGGCTCGCCGGGCAACCCACGTGGGTGCAGATCTTCGAGTGCGCCACGAAGTTGTTCCACTGCGCGTCCTTGTACTGCGAGAACGCGTTCTTCCGGGTCTCGGCGGCGTCGTCGTCGCGCAGGTGGATCAGCAGGGTCGGCGATTCGGCGTGCTTGTTGGTGGCGCCGTCCGGAATGGACGGGAAACAGGTCACCTGGCCGCCGACGGCGACCATGCTCGGCTTCAGCTCGGTGCCGTCCTTGAGCATCAGGCGCACCGGCTTGCCGTCGTTGTACTTCTTGGCGTCGAAACCGGTGTGGTAGTACGAATCCCCGGGCGGCTTGATGAGCGCGCCGATCGGGGCGATCGCGGCCAGGCCCAGCGGCGCGGCGCCGAACAGCAGGGCGCGGCGCAGCAGCGGGCGGCGCCGGATGCCGGTGTCGTCGAGCACGGTGGACACCGTGGCGCCGGCGATCACGCGGTCGGCTTCGGACGAACCGCCGTCGTGGCGGTCCTGCACCAGCTCCTCCTTGGGCAGCAGCTTCTTGGCCCAGGTGAGGATGCCGATGCCCAGCCCGCCCAGGGCCAGCGTCAGGCACAGCCCCAGCATCGGGGTGTACCACTTGCTCATGGTGGAGGCCTGGCCGTACGAGTAGTGCCAGGGCCAGAACGCGTACACCACGACGAAACCCAGGGCACCCAGACCGGCGATCACGAAGCACAGCGCGATGAAGCGCTCGACGCGGCGCTCCTCCGGCGTGTTCGGCTTCGGAAACGCGGGTTCGTAATGCAGGATCTCGATGCCGTCGCGCCGCAGCCCCTCCTTGACGATGTCGAACTTCGTCAGCTTCGGGTCGGTGACGTCGACCGGCTCGTCGGGCGAATTGTGCTTATCGGTCATGGCAGCTACGACTTCCCCGCTATCCACAGTGTGGCCAGAGCCAGCGTGGTGATTCCCACCAGGAAGATGGCCAGACCCTCGGTGGAGGGGCCGAACCGTCCCAGCGTGAACGGACCACCCGGGTCCCGGTCGTTGTTGAGGTACTCGATGTAGGCGATGACCTCGGCCTTCTGCTCGGCCGACAGCTGGTTGTCGGCGAACACCGGCATGTTCTGGGGCCCGGTGAGCATGGCCTCGTAGATCTGGTCGGTCGGCACGTCGCGCAGCGAGGGCGCGTACTTGCCGGACGACAGGGCGCCGCCGCCGGTGGCGAAGCCGTGGCAGCTGGCACAGTTGACCCGGAACAGCTCGCCGCCGGAGGCGACGTCGGCGTTGGCCACGGCGTCGGCCAGCCACTTCTTGTCGGGGGCCTCGGGGCCGCCGCCCAGCTTCTGGATGAAGGCGGCCAGCGCCTCGGCCTGTTCGGGGGTGAACACGGCCTCCTTGCGCTCGGCCTGGGCCTCCTGCTTGGCCATGGGCATGCGGCCGGAGTTGACCTGGAACTCCACGGCGGCACCGCCGACGCCGATCAGGCTGGGCCCGCGGCCCTTGACGCCCTCGGCGTTCTTGCCGTGGCAGCTGACGCAGCTGTTGTCGAACAGCTCCTTGCCCTCAGCGGCGAGCTTGTCGAAGTTCTGCTTGGGCTCGTCGGCGTAGATCCCGGGGGCGAATGCCGTGTAGATCCCGCCGACCAGGGCGAGGGCGCCGACGAAGCGGGCCAGCGCCCCCAGGCGCCTGCGCCACCGGTGCCGGTGTCTTACGGGTGCTGCCACGATGGTTGCCTCACCTTTGCGTAAATGTCCAATATGTTGTTTCAGGGCTTTGCGGCTATTTCAGGAAGTAGATCATGGCGAAAAGCGCGATCCAGACGACATCCACGAAGTGCCAGTAGTACGAGACCACGATCGCCGAGGTGGCCTGCGCGGGCGTGAAGCGACCCATCGTCGTTCGTATCAGGAAGATGATGAACGCGATGAGACCGCCGGTCACGTGCAGTCCGTGGAAGCCGGTGGTCAGGTAGAACATGGTTCCGTAGCCGTCACCGTTGATCTTGATGCCCTCGCCGACCAGGGTGCGGTACTCGTTGGCCTGGCCCAGAACGAAGATCAGGCCCATGATGAAGGTGACGGCGAACCAGCGGCGCAGGCCGTAGACGTCGCCGCGCTCGGCGGCGAAGACGCCCATCTGGCAGGTGAACGACGAGGCCACCAGGATCAGGGTGAACACCGCCGCGTAGGGAATCGTCAGTTCCCTGGTGTGATCGGCCCACAGTTCCGGCGCCGCCGCCCGAATC
The DNA here is from genome assembly GCF_035643755.1 of Stackebrandtia sp. NCBI lineage: Bacteria > Bacillati > Actinomycetota > Actinomycetes > Glycomycetales > Glycomycetaceae > Stackebrandtia > Stackebrandtia sp. Next base: position 11,744 of record NZ_DASQPW010000176.1, read on the forward strand.
GAGAAATACATCGCGAACAGGGCCGCGAAGAACATCAATTCGCTGGACAGCCACACGATCGTGCCGACGCTGACCATGTTGGGGCGGGTCAGCGAGTGGATTCGCCCGGGGTCAATGGTGCTTTCAGCCGCAGTCACGCGGTCATTATTGCCGCTGATCTTCTACGACTTGTGGCGGGGGGCGCCTCCTCCGCGTGTCGTGTGTGGCCGGTGAGTTTAACCGCAGGATATGGGCGTGGGCAACGCGTATCGTGGCGGGGCGGTGACGCCGGCGGCCTCGCGACCGCGCCCGGGCGTCGCCCGCGCGGGGCGGTAGGCTCGCACTCGTCCGCCGTCCGTCGTCCTCATTTTGGAAGATGTTTCGCATGAGCACCTACACCGTCATCTTGTACAGCGACAACCCCAAGGTGCGTCACGCCATGCGCATGGCCATCGGCGAGAACCCGGCCGCCGACGTCGCCATCGAGTACCTCGAGGCCACCGGCTACGACGAGGCGATCCGCCAGATCGACACGTTCGAGATCGACCTGATCCTGCTGGACGGCGAGGCGCAGCCCGCCGGGGGCATGGGCATCGCGCGGCAGCTGCGCGACGAACTGGACGAGCCACCCACGTCCTGTGTGGTGTTGAAGCGCTCGGCCGACCGCTGGCTGGCCGCCTGGTCGCGCGCCGACGAGACCCTGACCCACCCGCTGGACCCGATGCGGACCGGCGCGGCCGTGGTGGAGATGCTGCGCAAGCACGGCGCCGGCACTCCCGCCCCCGCGTAGGCGAGGGGCGGCGGGCATGACGGAACACAGCTGGCCGTCGGTGCTGGCGGGCCTGTTGTCGCGCCGCGAGCTTTCGGTCGACGAGACCCGCTGGGCGATGCGCGAGATCATGGCCGGGGAGGCCACCGACGCGCAGCTGGCGTCGTTCGCGGTCCTGTTGCGCGCCAAGGGGGAGACGCCCGGCGAGATGCTGGGTCTGGTGGAGGCGATGCTGGGCGACGCCCGGCGGCTGCGCCTCGACTTCGACTGCGTCGACGTGGTGGGAACCGGCGGGGACGGCGCGCACACGGTGAACATCTCCACCATGGCGTCCATTGTGGTGGCGGGCGCCGGGGTACCGGTGGTCAAGCACGGCAACCGCGCCGCGTCCTCCAAGAGCGGCTCGGCGGACCTGCTGGAGGCGCTGGGGATCCCGCTGACCATGGGGCCCGAGGGCGTCGAGCGCTGCGTGCGCGAGGCGGGGATCGGTTTCTGCTTCGCCGCCGCCTTCCACCCGGGGATGCGCCACGCCGCGGCGCCGCGCCGCGAGATGGGCGTGCCCACCGCCTTCAACTTCCTGGGGCCGTTGACCAACCCGGCGCAGCCGCGCGCCGGCGCGATCGGGTGCGCCGACGTCCGGATGGCGCCGGTGATGGCGCGGGTGCTGGCCGATCGCGGCGCCTCCGCGCTGGTGGTGCGCGGCGAGGACGGACTGGACGAGCTGACGCTGGCCGCGCCCACCCGGGTGTGGCTGGTGGCCGGTGGCGAGGTGCGCGAGACCGAGGTGGACGCCGCGGCCCTCGGCCTGGACCGGGCGCCGCTGTCGGCGCTGCGCGGCGGCGAAAGCCTCTACAACGCCGAGGTGGCGCGCGAGGTGTTCGCGGGCAAGGACGGCGCGGTGCGCGACGCGGTCGTCCTCAACGCCGCCGCGGCCTTCGCCGCCTTCGACGGCCTGACCACCGACATCACCTCGAACGTGGACGCCGCGCTGTCGCGGGGTCTGGATCGCGCCCGGGCGTCCATCGATTCGGGCGCGGCGGCCGATACCCTCGCCCGCTGGGGCACGGTGGCGCGCGCCGCCGGATAGGGTGGGCCGATGTCTCAGGCCAGCGTCAAGTCGGCGTCCCGCGCGAAGGCGTTCGCCTACAAGGTCTTCTACCGACTGCCCAAAATGGTGCGTCGCCGGATCGTGCGGATCGCCACGCCCACCTACACCGTGGGCGCGGTCATGCTGGTGTACTCGCTCGACGAGTCCCAGGTGCTGCTGCTGAACCAGCCTCCCGGCTTCGGCTGGGGGCTGCCCGCCGGCCTGATCGAGCGCGGCGAGCGCCCCGAGGCCGCCGCGGTGCGGGAACTGTCGGAAGAGACCGGGATCGCGCTGACCCTCGACGACATCACCGCCGCCGCCCCCGCGGCCGTGGTGCACACCCGGGGCCGCTGGGTGGACGTCGTGTTCACCGCCCACCTCGACCCCGAGCGGGTCGACCTGGTGGTGGACGGCGCCGAGGTGCTGGACGCCAAGTGGTGGCCGGTCGACGCCTTCCCGCCCATCACGGTGGCCGCCTCCCGGCTGCTGGCGCACTACGGTCTGGGCCCGTACGCCGACTATCCGGTGTCGGCGCGCGTGGACTGAGCGTTGGCTATTGTCGGCTCATCCGCTTCACCCCGTGACAAGGAGTCTTCAGCCGTGATCACCGCGATCGTGCTCATCGAGTGCGCCACCGACTCGATTCCCGAAATCGCCCAGAACATCGCCGAGCTGCCCCACGTCACCGAGGTCTACTCCACGGCCGGACACGTCGACCTGATCGCGATGGTGCGGGTGCGCGAGTTCCCGCAGATCGCCGACGCCATCGCCGGCGGAATCTCCAAGGTGGAGGGCGTGGCCGACACCGAGACCCACATCGCGTTTCGGGCCTACTCCAAACACGACCTCGAGGACACATTCGCCATCGGCTTCGAGTGAGTCTCACGGCGCCACGCAGCCGCATTCGGGGTGCGGATCCCAGCGGCGCCGGAAGAAGCGCAGCGACGGCGTGAGCCGGATCGTGGCGGCCTCGGCGAGGCACTCCTCCCCCGCGATGTGTTGCAGCACCACCATCGCCGCCCACGACGCCGCCATGGTCAACAGGGGCGCCTCCAGGTGGTCTCCGGTGTCCACCGGGGCGTAGCCGGGCAGCCCGTCGCGGTAGTGCAGCGCGACGCAGGCGGCGCAGGGGGTGCGGCCCGGGCGCACCAGGGGGCCGACGTGCACCACGCCGTCCAGTGTCGACACCACGAGGTAGGGGCGCGACCGCATCGCGCAGGCCCGGGCGGCGAGCTCGGCGGGCTGCGGCGGGTTCACCAGCACCGTGAACGTGGGCTTGGCGCGGCGGCCCTCGTCGGCGCACCACACCTGGCCGAGTTCGGAGCGGCGCAGGGTCGCGGCGATCTCGCGGGCCAACGGCCCGGCGGCGTTGACGAACACCCGATGGCGGCGCCGCGAGGCCAGCAGGCGGCCGGGCGCCGATCCCCGGCGCAGGGCCAGCGCCTTCGCCTCGGGCGTCAGCGCCGCCGCACGATCGGCGGCATCGGCGTCCAGGAGGAAACCGTTGCCGCGCAACAGTTTCAGCAGCGCCTCAGCCTCGTGGCCGGGTATGCCGAGGCGGCGGGCGCTGACGGCGTAGGCGGCGTCGTCGAGCCAGTTCTCCAGGCGGTCGAGCAGCTTGGCGACGCGGCCGTTGGGAACCTCCAGCCGACAGGCCCGTTCGGGATCGGCCCCGAGCTGGATCAGGTTGGGCGCCAGGACGACGCGGGGCAGGTCGGGAATCAAGGTGAATCGACTCATGGGCTCAGCATGCCGACCGTCACGTTAAGTCACCGTTAAGTGACGGCGAGGATTTCCCCGACGCGCGAAGCGCGGCAGAAACAACGCGGGCGCCGTGGTCTTGCGTAAGCAAGACACACGGCGCCCGCGTTCTCGTGGTGTCCGCCCGACGGTCTCGGGTGGACACCACGTGTGGTTCGAAACGCTCTGGTGCTAGAGCGAGGACTTGCTGAAGCAGGTCTTCCAGTCGCCGTCTTCCTTCTCGACGTCGACCTTGGAGGTCTTGCCGTCGGATTCGACGGTCACCGTGGCGGAGTCGCCGTTGACCTCTTCCTTCGTCACCGACCAGTCCTTGATGTTCCCGCTGTCCTTCGCCGCGTTCTTGGCGAACTCATCGGCGAACTCGTCCTCGGACTTGCCCGACGCCTTGACGGCCTCGTCGATCGAGTCCTGGTCCTGCTTGCACAGGGAGTCCTTCAGGTCCTGGTAGTTGCCGCTCACCGCGGCGTTCACGGTCGACTCGACCGCGGCGGTCGGGCCCGAGGACCCGAACACGAAGAAGACCAGAACCAGGATGACCCCGATCAGGACCACGGCGCCCACGCCCAGGCCGACGAAGAGACCGGTCTTGCTCTTCTGCGGCGCCGCGGGCGGCATGAAGCCCTGGCCCTGCGGCTGCCCGTAACCGGGCTGCTGTCCATAACCAGGCTGCTGCTGCCCGAAGGCGGGCTGCTGCGGCTGTTGCCCGTAGCCGGGCTGCTGGCCATACCCCGGTTGCTGCTGGCCATAACCGGGCTGTTGCTGGCCGTACCCTCCGGGCTGTTGCCCATAGCCAGGCTGTTGCTGGCCGTACGGGTCCTGGTTCGGGTACTGGCCGCCGCCTTGGGGCGGGTACGACATGTCGAGACTCCTGATCCATGGGTGGCGATGACAAACTCATCGGCGGCACAACTGTAGCCGACGGCATGAGGCCCAACCGGGCGGATTGGAGCAAAACCGGCTACTCGCTGGCCTTGCGGGTCGACGTGTAGTACTCGAAGGTCAGCCCGCACGTGGTGACCAGCACCGCCAGCAGGCCCACCGCCAAAAGCCACACCATCCAGAACACCAGGCCGAGGCCCGCGATGGTGGCCGACAGCGCGATGCCGAAGGGCCAGTAGCTGCCCGGCGAGAAGAAGCCGACTTCGCCCGCGGCGTCGGCGATCTCGCCGTCCGGGCGGTCCTCGGGCCGCGGGTCCAGGCGGCGCGCCACGAAGCTGAAGAAGCCCCAGCACATGCCGCACAGCAACCCGGCGAGGATCAGCGCGACGAAGCCGATGAACTCGATCTTGCCGCCGTGGGAGCCGCCGCTGTCGTGCCAGGTCCACCAGCCGTAGACGGCCGCGAAGACCCACAGGCACGCGGTGATCATGCCGAAGAGGCGGGATTCAGTCTTCATTCCGATTCGCTCCTAGCTCGCCTTTTTCGAATCGGGCTTGGTGTCCCACGGCTTGGTCGTGGTGGCGTACGGGTCCTCGCCGATGCCCTTGAGGGCCTGCGGCGTGGTCAGACCGTCCTTGAGCTCCTGGAGGAACTTGTCGTACTGCTTGGACGACACGGCGCGCATCTCGAAGTTCATCATCGAGTGGTAGGCGCCGCACAGCTCGGCGCAGCGGCCCACGTAGGCGCCCTTCTGCTCGATGTTGACCTCGAACTGGTTCTTGAAGCCGGGCATGACATCGCGCTTGAACAGCAGGTCCGGCACCCAGAAGGAGTGGATGACGTCCTGGGACTTCTCGGTGAAGCGGATGCGCTCGTGGGTGGGCACCACCAGGACGGGCACGTAGCCGCTGTCGCCGACGGTGGAGACGGGCTTGCCGTTGTCGCCCTTGACCTCCGGGTAGCTGAACTCCCAGTTCCACTTGAACGCGGTCACGGTGATCTCGCGGTCGGGGTGGGCGGTCAGCTTAGTGACGTCGGTCTGGATCGTGGCGGTGTAGTAGAACAGCACCGCGATGATGATGAACGGGGTGACCGTGAACAGCAGCTCCATCGGCAGGTTGTACCGGGTCTGCACCGGGAGCTCATCGCTCTTCTTGCGGTAGCGGATCACGCACCAGAAGATCAGACCCCACACGAACACGCCCACCGCCAGGGCGGCGATCGCCGAACCGACCCACATGTTGAACATCTCGTGGGACTGTTTGCTGATGTTGTTACGCGGCCATCCAAAGTAGAACGCGTCCTTGACCGAACAACCCGCCAGCACCGGAAGCAACAGCACACCGGTAACCGCGAGACCAAGGACACGACGCGAGCGGCGCGGGGGCGCGGACGACGGACTTTCGACCACCTGCTCAAGCCTTTCTGGCCATTGACCGGGCTTGCGTTCAGTGTGGACATACCACACCCACGAAGCCGACGAAACGCTGTGAGCCTACTTGGCGGACGAGGCCCGAAACTGCCGGGGGGTGCGAATTTCTACGGCGTGTCGTTCAATAGTGGGTATGACCTCCACATATCTCGACGCGGCCTCGGCGGCCCCCGTCCACCCGGTGGCTCGCCAGGCACTCGAGGCGGCATCGCACGAGGGCTGGATGGATCCGGGACGGCTGTACACGGGGGCGCGGCGGGCCCGTCAGCTGCTGGACGCCGCCCGCGAGACCGTCGCCGAGGTGCTGGGCGCCCGGCCGGACGAGGTGTCGTTCACCGCCAACGGGACCCAGGCGGTACACGCGGCGATCCTCGGCGCGTTGAACGCGGGCCGCCGCCGCGGCGACCTGTTCATCCACAGTGAAGTCGAGCACTCCGCGGTGCTGCACGCCGCCCGCTGGCACACCGACCGCGGCGGCCGCGCGGCGCCGGTGGGGGTG